>CAIZKA010000342.1 GCA_903933395.1 uncultured beta proteobacterium
CTCGCGGTACTTGACCTTGAGATTGAGCACCGACTGCATGGCGGGTGAGCGGGCATCGCCGAGGATGGAACGCCCGCCCAGCGCACGCGGCCCGAATTCCATGCGTCCCTGGAACCAGCCCAGGGCCTTTTCCTCGGCCAGGGCCGTCGCCCCGGCCTGGTAGAGCTCCGCATCGGCGAGGACCCGGAATTTTGCGCCGGCCGCCGTCAGGCGACGCTCGATGTCGGCTTGCGCGTATTCGGGGCCGAGGTAGGAGCCGCGCATCTTGTCGCTGCCGGTGGCGGAACGGGATTGGCCGAGGTGGATGTGATGCACGGCCAGGGCCGCGCCCAGCGCGCCGCCCGCATCGCCGGCGGCAGGCTGTATCCAGATGTCGTCGAACTGGCCGTCGCGCAGCACCTTGCCGTTGGCCACGCAGTTCAGCGCCACGCCGCCGGCGAGGCACAGATTGCGCATTCCGGTTTCGGCGCGGATCGAACGCGCCAGCTGCAGCACGATTTTTTCCGTCGCGGCCTGGATCGAGGCGGCCAGATCCATGTGGTGTTGCGTCAGCGGCTCGCCGGCCGCCCTCGGCGGGCCGCCGAAAAGTTCGTGGAACTTCGGGCCGGTCATGGTCAGGCCGGTGCAGTAATTGAAGTAGGACTGATCGAGGCGGAAGGATCCGTCCGCCTTCAGGTCGACCAGGTGATCGAAAATCTTATTGACATATTGTGGCTCGCCGTAGGGCGCCAGGCCCATCAGTTTGTATTCGCCGGAATTGACCTTGAAGCCGGTGTAATAGGTAAACGCCGAATACAGCAGCCCGAGCGAATGAGGGAAGTGGATTTCCTTGAGGACTTCCAGCCTGTTGCCGCGTCCGATGGCCAGTGATGTCGTGGCCCACTCGCCGACGCCGTCCATGGTCAGTACGGCGGCTTCCTCGAAGGGCGAGGGGAAGAAGGCGCTGGCGGCATGGCTCAGGTGATGCTCGGAAAAGCGCAGCCGGCTGTCCCAGTCCTGGTCCGGCGCATAGTGGCGCAATTCCTTGACCAGCAGGTCCTTGAGGAAGAGTTTTTCGCGCAGCCAGACCGGAATCGCCATGCGGAAGGACTCGAATCCGCGCGGCGCGAAGCTCACATAGGTTTCCAGCAGGCGCTCGAACTTGAGGAAGGGCTTGTCGTAGAAGGCCACATGATCGACATCCTGCCAGCCGATGCCCGCTTCGCCGAGGCAGTATTCGATCGCATTGGCGGGGAAGCCGGGATCATGCTTCTTGCGTGTGAAGCGCTCCTCCTGCGCGGCGGCGACGATCTCGCCGTCACGCAGCAGAGCGGCGGCGCTGTCGTGATAGAAGGCGGAAATGCCAAGAATGACCATGCGGCGGAGTCAGAACAATGTATAGATGAAGGGCGCAACCGCACTTCCCTGCGCCAGGACGATCAGCGCACCGAGCAACACCATCATGACCACGATGGGCAGCAGCCAGTATTTTTTGCGGGCGCGCATGAACGCCCAGAGTTCCTTGATGAAGGACATGAGAGTTTCCTAGAACTGATTTTTGAGCGAGTCGGCAGCCGGTCCCGGCGGATCGCGCTTGATCCAGTAGCTGTCGACGGCGGGATCGAAACGCAGGCGCAAGGGGTCCTTGCCGAAGAGCTTCATCAGCAGGGCGGTCGGGGTGACGACGAGGAAAAACAGGATACCGAGTGCGATCGGGCTGACGATGTTGTGCAGCAGCATCCCGAATTTCGTCCACAGCCGGTTGGCCGGGGCGAGGACTTGCGGGACAAGCGCCGCCAGCAGAAGGAATACTCCGGATACCGCGACCGCCCAGATCCTGATGCCCGCTGCATGGAGCAGCGGATAGAGGGCAATGATCAGGAAGACTGTGGCAAAGACGAATCCAAAAGAGCGATCGGTAGAGCTTTGAATCTGCGAGGTATGGCGCGGGGTGTGTTCGTGCATGGAGGTGTTTCGGGTGAATTGGGCTGTTTATTCAACAGATTGACCGACAATGATATCAGCAGCCCGCTCCGGCATGCTGTAAAGGTCGGCATGCGCGGCAAAGGCAAGTCCGTTGGCGCACCACTGCCGGCGTGCAGATTCGTCGGCCAGCATGGCCGCCAGGCGCGCATCGAGCGCGGCCTGGACGAAGGGCAGGGGGATCACGCTGCCGGCACCGGCCTCCTCGATGTAATGGGCGTAACCGCAGGCAGCGGTGGTCAATACCGGCAGGCCGCAGACGACGGCTTCGAGCAGCACGGTGCCGGTGTTCTCGTTGTAGGCCGGATGGATCAGCAGGTCGGCACCGAGCAGGAAGCGCTGGATGTCGTCGCGCCCCTTGAGGATGCTTACCCGCTCGGCGAGGCCGAGTTGCCTGATCTGCCGCAGGAAGGGACGCGGCTCGTCCTGGCCGATGGCGATCAG
>CAIZKA010000343.1 GCA_903933395.1 uncultured beta proteobacterium
GCGTTCCACCACGGCGAGCCGGCGCGGCCCCCCTGCGTGATCCTCTCCGGCGGCGAGACCACGGTGACGGTGCGCGGCGACGGCCGCGGCGGCCGCGCCGCCGAGTTCCTGCTGGCGCTGGCCAGCGTGCTCGACATTCCCGCGTGGGCCCTGGCCTGCGACACCGACGGCATCGATGGCACCGAGGCCAACGCGGGCGCCTGGTTCGGCCCCGACATCGGCGAACTTGCAGCAAAACGCCGTCTCGCCGGCGCCGACTTCCTCGCCCGCAACGACGGCTACAGCTTCTTTGCCGCCCTTGATCGATTGATCGTGACGGGTCCGACGCGCACCAACGTCAACGACTTCCGGGCAATTTATCTCCCCGCTTGACCTGAGCAATCCTCGCTATTTGGTCAAGAGATTTTTGACCAAATAGCGTGTAATCTAGGCTTGCGCTTCACTGTGTCTTATATAAGATACCGGTTGCACCGCAACATTCGCTCAAGGAGAAACCATGTCCCTCAACTTGCCCGCCGGCGTCCAGATCAACGCCCCCCTCCATCCCGGCTACGACAGCATTCTGACCCGCGACGCGCTCGAACTTGTGGCCAAATTGCATCGCGCCTTCGAGTCTCGCCGTCAGGAATTGCTCACGGTTCGCGTTGCAAGACAGGCGCGCATCGACGCCGGCGAAATGCCTGATTTCCTGCCGGAGACCAGGCACATCCGCGAAGGCGACTGGAAGATTGCCCCTCTGCCAAAGGCGCTCGAAAGGCGCCACACCGAGATCACCGGCCCGGTCGAAGCCAAGATGGTCATCAACGCCTACAACTCCGGGGCGGACAGCTACATGACCGATTTCGAGGATTCCAACAGCCCGAAGTGGGACAACCTGATTCAGGGTCAGATCAACATTTACAAGGCGATCCGCCGCGAACTGAGTTTCAGGAACGAGGCGGGTAAGGAATACAAACTCAACGACAAAGTTGCCACCCTGCAAGTCCGCCCGCGCGGCTGGCACCTGGACGAAAAGCACGTACTGATCGACGGCCAGCGCGTCTCCGGCGGCATTTTCGATTTTGCCCTGTTCCTCTTCCACAACGCCAAGGAACAGCTCGCGCGCGGCGCCGGCCCCTACTTCTATCTGCCGAAGATGGAAAGCCACCTCGAAGCCCGCCTTTGGAACGACATTTTCGTCATGGCGCAAAACGAGATCGGCCTGCCGCAGGGCACCATCAAGGCCACGGTGCTGATCGAGACGATTCTGGCCACCTTCGAACTTGAAGAGATCCTCTACGAGCTGCGTGAGCACAGTGCCGGCCTCAACGCCGGGCGCTGGGACTACATCTTTTCCTGCATCAAGAAATTCAAGCGCAACAAGGATTTCTGCCTCGCCAATCGCGGCGCCATCACCATGGAAGTGCCCTTCATGCGCAGCTACGCGCTGGCGCTGGTCAAGGCCTGCCACAAGCGTGGCGCGCCGGCCATGGGCGGCATGAGCGCGCTGATCCCGATCAAGAACGACCCGGTGGCCAACGAGAAGGCCCTGGCAGGCATCCGCCACGACAAGACCCGCGACGCCAACGACGGCTTCGACGGCGGCTGGGTGGCGCACCCGGGGCTGGTATCGATTGCCGCGGAGGAATTCAAGAAGGTGCTGGGCGACCGCCCCAACCAGTGGGAAAAGCAGCGCGACGAAAACTTCGGCCCCAAGGACTGGCTCAACTTCCAGCCCGAACAGCCCATCACCGAAACCGGCGTGCGCAACAACATCAACGTCGGCATCCATTACCTCGGCAGCTGGCTCGCCGGCAACGGCTGCGTACCCATCCACAACCTGATGGAAGACGCGGCCACGGCGGAAATCAGCCGCTCGCAGATCTGGCAATGGGTGGTGTCGCCCAAGGGAAAGCTTGACGACGGCCGCAAGGTAACCGCAGATATGGTCCGCGGGATCATTCCCGAGGAACTGGCCAAGGTGAAGGCGGTCGTGACGGCCCAGGGCGAAAAGACCGAAACCTACGACCAGGCGGCGAAGATATTCGAGGAGATGTCGCTGGCCGACAATTACCCGGAGTTCCTCACGCTGCCGCTTTACGAGGCAATGGACTAGGGATCGTCGATCGGCGCCTGCGAAAAGTCGGCGCCGGCGACACGGCGACAGCAGCGGCGCACGGGGCAACCCGTGCGCCGTTTTCCTTGCGATTTTCAGATCTGGCGCCCCGCACATCGGTTAGTGATTACTTGAGCCGAAAAATAGCCTGCCCCAATGGGGCAATCATTTTTTTTACTCGAGAGGTCAGACGCGGCCTGCAATAATCCCCACGTTGGCAATAGTGACGCAAGTATGACGTTGCATTGAGGGGGGGACAGGCAGGATATCGGTCGGCACCGGGTGCCGCGGCGGGTGTCGTGCCATTTCCATTGACTCGAAAACAATCGTTCAGCCTTTCATGGCGAACGGACCATTTGGATTCGTAAGATGGCTGACGAAGCGAAAAAGCCCGAATGCACGGAAGGTTTCTTCCGCTGCCTGCTTAACCCGCCGAAATGCTCGATGCTGCGCATGATCGTGGTCGGCGTGTTGGGCGGCATCATCATCTGGGGTGGCCTCAACACGGGCATGGAATGGACGAACCGCTCCGAGTTCTGCATGTCCTGCCATGAAATGACGATTCCGTTCGAAGAACTGAAAAAGACCGTTCACTACAAGAACCGCAGCGGCACCACTGTGCAATGCGCCGACTGCCACGTTGCCAGCAGCAAGACACCTACCGATTACATCTTCAAGTCCTTCCAGAAGATCGTGGCGGCGCGCGACGTCATCGGCCACATCAAAGGTACCCTCGAGACGCCTGAGAAATATGAGGAGCACCGCCTGATAATGGCCCAGCGCGTATGGGAACGCATGAAGGAGAGAGACTCCAAGGAGTGCCGCAACTGCCACGACTTCAAGACGATGGACCCGGAAAAACAAAAGGACCGCTCCGTCGTCAAGCATGAAGGTGCGCTTCAGGATGGCAAGACCTGCATCGACTGCCACAAGGGCATCGCGCACAAGCCGGTGCACCATCTGCTGGAAGGCGGACAGCCCCCGGCCGGCGCAGCGCCCGCAAGCACATCACCACCGCCGGCGCAAGTCCCGGTCGGGCTAAAGGTTGAGGCCGCGCCCGCCCAAGCGGCCGCACCCGCCAGCACGGCCGCCACGCCGGCTGCCGCACCAGCCCCCGCCATGGCGGTCGCCGCGGCGCCGGCGAAACCCGCCACCAAGTCAACACCGAAGGCAGAAGAGCCCGCTGCCGCCGTGCCGGCCGCCGCCAGCACAATCACTGCACTGGACTGGAGCAAAGTGCCGTCGCGCCAGATCAAGGTGTTCTATCCGGGTCAAGCCGGGCTGGAGTGGGTGATGAACAAGGCCGATCACTCCTCCGCTGCGGACATCATCGAAAAGAAACGCGCCTGCGCGAAGTGCCACGAAGGCGATGCCAATGAAGTCGGGGCCGCGATCGTCGCCGGCAAGCCCGTGGGCGTATCCAAGACCGTGATGGAACCAAATCCGCCGGCCGGCAAGGTGGGATTCATCCCGGTGAGTTTCCAGACTACCCATGATGACAACAAGATTTATTTCCGCTTCGAATGGGTGCCGCCGCAGAACGGCGACAAGAAAATGGACCCGAAGAACGAAGTCAAGCTGACCATGATGTTCGACGGCGGCGGCACCGTCGAAGGCAGCGAACTAAACGGCTGCTGGGCCACCTGCCACGTCGATCTGCGCACCATGAAGGAAGCCAAGGACGACAAGAAGACCAAGTACATCAAGGACGCCGACCTCGCCGGCGGCAAGTTCATGGACCTGATCCAGTTCCGTAGCGGCAAGGGCCAGAATCCGGTGGACGGCTGGGTGGATAGCGAACGTCACATGGACGGCGGCAAAAGCGGGCTCAAGGCCGAAGGCAAGAAGGACGGCAACAAGTGGATCGTGACCTTCGAGCGCGCCCTGGCCGGCGGCGGCAAGGGAGACCATGTCATTACTGGCGACAAGGTGTATAACTTCGGCTTCGCGCTTCATGAGGACTACACCAACGCCCGTTTCCACTATGTTTCTCTGGGCTACCAGTTCGGCCTGGACAAGCCCAACCCGGGCGTGAAAAACTATATCGACGTGCAAAAACAGTGACGCGACAACCGATTTTTCAGCAGTACATTCATCAATACCGAGGAGGAGAAAAGATGATGATGAAATGGAGAGGATGGGCGCTGGCCACCGGCGTTCTGGCTGTATCCGCGCTGGCCCAGGCGGCACCGCCCACTGCGGCGATGCTGTCGAATGCCTGCGCCGGCTGTCACGGCACCAACGGCGGCAGCGCGGGCCCGACCATGCCGAGTTTGGCCGGTCAATCCAAGGAAGCCATTGAAGTCGCCATGAAGAAGTTCAAGAGCGGCGAGCGGCCCGGAACAATCATGGGTCGCCTGGCGAAGGGTTACAGCGAGGCCGAGGTCAGCGCCATGGCGGAGTTCTTCTCCAAGCAAAAGCTCTATCCCACGAGTCAACCGCTGGACAAGGCAAAAATCGCCAAGGGCGCCAGCCTGCAAGAGAGCAACTGCGGCCGCTGCCACATCGAGGACGGCAAGGAAGGCAAGGACGACACTCCGGCCATGGCCAGCCAGTGGCTGCCCTACATGCAGATGCAGATGGCCGACTACCTGTCGGGCAAGCGCAAGATGCCGGAAAAAATGAAAGAGAAGGTTGATCCGATGTCGAAGGAAGACCTCGACGCCCTCTTGCACTTCTACGCCAGCGTTAAATAAGGGAGAACACAACATGACTCTGGATCGCAGAAGTTTCCTCAAGTTGGTCGGCGCCGGTGCGGCGGGTGCAGCGAGCCTGCCGCTGATCGGACAGGCCGCCGAACTGATGCCAAAATCGGCCAAACGTGTCGTCGTGATCGGCGGCGGCTATGGCGGCACCATCGCCGCCAAGTACATCCGCATGATGGACAAAAGCATTGAAGTGGTGCTGATCGAGCGCAACGACCATTTCGTCTCATGCCCGTTCAGCAACCTCTACATCGGCGGCATCCTCACCGACCTAAATCCGCTGACCATCAAATACGACAAGCTCGCCGCGAATCACGGTGTCAAGGTCGTGCAGGCCGAAGTCACCGCCATCGATGCGGCGGCCAAGATGGTCACGACATCCAAGGGAACGATCGCCTACGATCGCCTTGTTGTCTCCCCCGGCATCGATTTCCGCCTGGACGAAATGAAGGGCTACGACGCCGCCGCTATGGAGGTGATGCCGCATGCATGGAAGGCCGGCCCGCAAACCGTCCTGCTGCGCAAGCAACTGGTGGACATGAAGGATGGCGGCACCGTGGTGGTGACCGTACCCCTCGCGCCCTACCGCTGCCCGCCCGGCCCCTACGAGCGCGCCAGCATGATTGCGCACTACCTGAAGGCGAACAAGCCGAAGTCGAAGGTTGTCGTGCTCGACGCCAATCCTGACATCACGTCGAAGGGCGGCCTGTTCAAGAAGGGCTGGAAGGACAATTACGAAGGCATCATCGACTACCGTCCGGCCAAAAAGGTCACCGAAGTCGATGCCAAGGCCATGGCCGTCATGGTCGAAGGTCTGGAAGAGGTCAAGGGCGACGTCATCAACGTGATTCCTCCGCAGCGTGCGGGACAAATCGCCGTCGCGGCCGGATTGGTTGGTGACGACAAGAACTGGTGCCCGGTCAATGCAACCACCTTCGAGTCGACCAAACAGGCCGGCATCCATGTCATCGGCGACGCCTGCGTGGCTGGAGCGATGCCGAAATCGGGCTACTCGGCCAACTCCGAAGCCAAGATCTGCGCCATGAACATCGTCGCACTGATCAATGGCAAGGAGACCACCGAACTTTCGGGCATCAACGTCTGCTACAGCTACATCACCGACAAGGACGCTGTCAGCGTCGCTGGCGTTTATACCGTCAAGGAAGGCAAGATCATTGCCGTGCCGAATTCCGGCGGCGTTTCGCCGGCAGACTTCTCGGCCACCAAGACCGAGGCCATGTATGCCGAAAGTTGGCTGAAGAACATCCTGACTGAAATGTCGACCTGAGATTTAGCGACCGATAAAGACAAACCCCGCCAGATGGCGGGGTTTGTCTTTTGTGGGCCACGCTTTCCGCTCGCCGCTGCTCTATTTGTGCCCCGTGCTGCCAAAGCCGCCCGCCCCACGATCGCTGGCAGGAAATTCTTCCACTACATTGAAGGTCACCTGTACCACCGGCACCACCACCAGTTGCGCCAGTCGATCCAGAGGGTTCAGTGTGAAGGTATCGTGGCCGCGATTCCAGGTAGACACGAATATCTCACCCTGGTAGTCGGAATCGATCAGGCCGACCAGATTTCCCAGCACGATGCCATGTTTGTGGCCCAGCCCGGAGCGCGGCAGAATCATCGCCGCCAACGCCGGATCGGACAGATGAATTGCAATGCCTGCCGGGACCAGGACGGTTTCACCCGGTTGAATTTTTATCGCCGCTTCGATACAGGCGCGCAAATCGATTCCGGCCGATCCGGGCGTGGCGTATTGCGGCGCGTATCGCTCCTCCTTCAGACGTGCATCGAGAATCTTGAGGTCAATGCCGGCCACGCGGCTTCTCCATCAGGCTGACGATGTGCGCGACGATGCCGCGCGCCACCTCCGACTTGTCCGCCGGCGGCAGGACATGTGTCCCGGCCGCATCGAACAGCGTTACCGCATTGGTATCGCCACCCAACCCATCCTGCACCAGATTGCCGACCACCAGCGCGAGTTTCTTGGCCACGCGCTTGCCGTCGGCGTACTTTGCCAGATCCCGGCTCTCGGCCGCGAAGCCGACGCAGAATGGCGCATCGGGCCGCGCCGCGACCTCGGCAAGAATGTCAGGGTTGGCTTCCAGTTCCAGCACAAGGCTGCCTGCGCCCTTCTTGATTTTGTCGGCAGCGGCTTGACCCGGCCGATAGTCGGCTACGGCGGCGACACCGATGAATACATCCTGTCCGGACACGGCATGCATCACGGCGTCGCGCATCTGCAGTGCGCTTTGCACGTCGACCCGGCGCACACCGCGCGGCGTAGCGAGGGCAACCGGACCGGCAACCATGGTCACCTCTGCACCGGCCTCCACGCAGGCCCGCGCCAAAGCGAAACCCATCTTGCCCGAACTGGAGTTGGTGAGGCCACGCACGGGATCGAGCGCTTCAAAGGTAGGCCCGGCAGTCAGCAAGACGCGTTTGCCGGCAAGGGTTTTGGCGTGCAGCGAGGCAATGAGATCGTCGAACAGTTCCGGCGCCTCCAGCATGCGGCCATCACCCACCTCGCCGCAGGCTTGTTCGCCATGGGCGGGACCAAGAATACTCACGCCGTCCGTCCGCAGTTGCACGACATTGCGTTGCGTGGCCGGGTTTTCCCACATCTGGCGGTTCATCGCGGGGGCGACCAGCAGGGGACAATCGCGCGCCAGGCAAAGCGTGGAGAGCAAGTCATCGGCGAAACCATGCGCCAGCTTCGCGAGAAAGTCCGCCGTCGCCGGTGCCACCAGCAAGGCGGCGGCACCGCGCGTGAGGTCGATGTGGGCCATGCCGTTGTCCATGCGCTCGTCCCACAGCGCCTGCCATACCCGGCGACCGGTCAGCGCCTGAAATGTTGCCGCACCGACGAACTGTGCGCCGGCAGCGGTCAGGGCAACATCGACTTCAGCGCCGGCTTTGACCAACAGCCGAACCAACTCGGCTGCCTTGTAAGCGGCGACGCCACCAGTGACGCCCAGTACAACACGTTTGCCCCGAAACTCGTTCATGACATTAAAATCCCGCCGATCGGCACTCAAGCGGGGATTGTAAACCATGGCCATACGCGATTGGCCCGCAGCAGAACGTCCGCGCGAACGCTTGGCA
>CAIZKA010000344.1 GCA_903933395.1 uncultured beta proteobacterium
CGCAATGCCGGCCAGCAGCGGGCTCGGGCGCAATGGCCTTTCGCCCTGCTGCCGCGCCCAGGAGAACACCACTTCGGCGGCGCTGGCGCACCACAGCCCCTGCAATTCGACCGCCACAGCGGCCAGGCTGTCGGCGCGTGCCGCGGGAATTCCGGCGCGGCGCTGCAGTTCGGCGGGCAGCAGCGGATTGGGTCGCGGCGCCGGCGGCCACTCGCCCTCGTTCACGCCCATCACCCACAGGCTATCAACCGCACCCGCCAGTGCATCGTCCAGGCTGCAGACCTCCACGCGCGGTGCGCTGCGACGCGGGGCATGGAAGCCGCCGTCGCGGCACTGCCGGCGCAACTGGCGCAGCGCCTCGGCGCGGTCGACGCGACCGAGGATGGCGTCCAGCGACTGCAGGCCGGCGACAAGTTCGCGCAGTTCCTCGACCGCCGCCGCCTCCGCAGCCAGCAAGGGGCGCTGGCCGGGCCAGCCCAGCGCAGCGAGCAGGTCGGCGAAAGCCGCGGCCCAGGCCGAAGGCAACTGCCGCCGCGTCGCGGCGCGCGCGGCCGCCAGCAGCGCATCGAGCTGCGCCAGCAGTTGCGGCGCCTGCAAACCTCTCGCCCGGGCGAGCAGCCGGCCGATCGCCGCGCGAAAAGCCTCGAGACCGGCCTCGGGTGGCAAACTCTCGCGCAGCCCGGCTTCGATGCGCGCGCGGGCGTCGGCTTCGTCGACGTCTGCCGACCAGCCCGGACCGCAAAGCAGCACGCCGAAATCCGTCTGCGCGATGCGCCGCGGGCCGGCGTAGATCTGCAGCAGGCCCAAGGCAGTGGCGACCAGCGGCTGCGCAGCCAGCGGCTCGCCGCCGACGTAGCCATGCAGGCGCTCCTGCGCCGCCCAGGCGGCGCCGACGGCATTGCCCTGCAATGCATCGGCCAGCGCGGCGTCGAGCAGGCGCCGGCGCGCCGGCAGGTCGGCGACCGCGATGCGCAGGCGCAGCCTCCTGTCGCCGGCCCGGGCCAGGCGCGCCGCAGCCCAGGCCGCCGCCGCCAGGCATTCGCCTTCCGCATCGGGAAGTTCGATGGCGTTCGCGGTCGCCGGGGCTTCGTGGGAAAAATCGACGCGAAAGAGTTCCACGCCGCGCTCTTCCAGCACCCGCAGCAGGTGGGAAATCACGGGATCGGGGACGACGAAACCGGCCAGGCCGATGCGCCCCGGAAGGCGGCCCAGACCGCGCTCGACGCAGGCGATGCGCCAGGCGAGGACCTCGTCCATGCCGCGCCAGCCGCCGTCGCGGCAAGCCGTCGTGAAGGATTCGCGCCAGCGCCCGAAGGCCAGGTATTCGCCGCTGTGCAGGGCTTCGGGTACGACGATGCCCCAGGCGCGCTGCAGGCCCGCCGCCTCCATCGCCGCCAGGGCCATGCCCTCGCGATCGAAGAGTTCGGCGGCCGCCCCGGCGTCCGCGGCGATGGCCTGCTCCCAGAGATTGCGTTCCTGCACCCGGCCGAGAAAACCGCCGGCCGCCGCATCGGGCGGAAGTTCCCCGCAGAGCAGGGCCCGCGACACCAGCGCATCGAGCCACAGCGCCGGCGTCGAGCTTTGCAGCGCATGCCACGTCACGGCGCCGCGCGCCGCCTGCAGGTCGCCATGGGCCGTGCGCAGGCTCACCGCCAGCCGCGCCGTGGCGCACAGCACGACGGGCTCCGGCCCGCCGGGCAGGTCGGCCAGCGCCACCGGAGGCAGATCGGATCGAATCAAGGAATTACCCCGCCAGCGGCAGCATCAGCGCGCCCAAGGCGCACAGGGTCGTAGTGACGATGAACACGGCGAGATCGGCATGGTGCGCAGACATGATGTTTCCTCCAGGTTGATGGAGGACATTCTGCGGATGGCAAAGCTCATGGCGTGAGCCTGTCGTCTTTTTCAAGCAATTCCGGCGCCTGCACCTCGCGCGGCAGCGCCTCGACCGGGTTGAGGTCGCGGATTTCCTTGTCGTCGCCGGCCACTTTCAGGTCGCGGAACTTGCGCGCCGAGACCAGCACCCGGCGTTCCATCGACGCCACCGATTCGTTGTAGGCGTTGACCGCCTCGCCGAGGTTCTTGCCGACGCGGCCCCAATGCTCGGCCACGGTGGCGATGCGGTCGTAGAGCTCGCGCCCGAGCTGGCTGATGCGCTCGGCGTTTTCGGTCAGGGCCTGCTGCGTCCAGCCGTAGGCCACGGCGCGCAGCAGCGCGATCAGCGTGGTCGGCGTGGCGAGGATGACGCGCGCATCGACGCCGGCTTCGATCAGCGAAGGATCCGCTTCCAGCGCGGCCGAGTAGAACATCTCGCCGGGCAGGAACAGCACGACGAAATCCGGCGAGGGCTGGAACTGCTCCCAGTAGGCTTTCTGCCCGAGCTTCTTCAGATGGTCGCGCACCTGCCGGGCGTGGTCGGCCAGCTTGCGCTTCTTTTCTTCCTCGTCGGTGGCTTCCAGCGCGTCGAGGTAGGCGGCCAGCGGCGCCTTGGCATCGACCACGATGTTCTTGCCGCCGGGCAGCTTGACGATCATGTCGGGACGCAAGCGGCCTTCCTCGGTGTTGGTGCTTTCCTGCTCGAAGAAATCGCAGTGGTCGAGCATGCCGGCCATCTCGACCACGCGCTTGAGCTGCATTTCCCCCCAGCGCCCGCGCGTCTGCGGCGCGCGCAGCGCCTTGACCAGATTGCCGGTCTCCTGGCGCAAAACACCCTGCGCCTCGGCCATGGCGCGTACCTGCTCGGTCAGCGTGGCGTAGGCGTCGATGCGCGATTTTTCGATGCCCTGGATCTGCAGCTCGAATTTTTCCAGTGAGGTTTTCACCGGCGCCACCAGTTCGCCGATGGCGAGCTGACGCTTGTCGAGGTCGGTGCGGGCTGAAGCGAGCGCCGCCGCCTGCTGCGACTCGAGCGTGGCGCGGGCGAGTTCGAGGAAGGACTGGTTGTTCTTCGCCAGCGCATCGGCCGAAATCACCTTGAAGGCATCGGCGAAGCTGTCGCGTGCGGCTTCCAGCGTAGCCTGGCGCTCGGCGAACAGCGCCTGGTCCTTTTCCAATTCCGTGGCGAGCTGCGCGCAGCGTACCGCCAGCGCCGACTCCTGTGCGCGCAAGTTCGCCAGTTCGCTCTCCCGCTGGGTCAATTGCATGCGGGCTTCACGCATTCGGCCCGTGAAGACGAAGGCCACCAGCCCGCCGCCCAGCACCAGCCCGACCACCAGTGCAATGCTCATTTCCATGTGCTGCCCTGCCTCAATTCACCAAGTGCCGAGAGTATCACTGAGGACAGGCTCACCAGACGATCCTCACTCATTGAAGCCGCGAATCAGGCGGCCGGCCTTCTTGGTCGGCCGGCCCTTCAGGCCGGCGCCGGGCATTGGCGCCAGGCGGCGGATTTCCTCCAGTTGCAGGCGCCGCGCCGCACTTTCGGCGGTCTCCTCGTAAAGCAGGCGGGCTTCGGGCGCCGGACGGCGCTGGGCGTTCACTCCGCGCACAATCACCGTCCAGCGCAATTCGCCGGCGGATATTTCCAGTTCGTCGCCGGGTCTCAGTTCGCGCGCCGGTTTGACCTGCTGCCCGTTCCACTTGACGCGGCCGCCATCGACCGCGGCGGCCGCCAGGCTGCGCGTCTTGAAGAAGCGCGCCGCCCAAAGCCACTTGTCGATGCGCTGCCGCTTCTCACCGGCGTCGCTCATGCAAGCCCGAATCCGGAGGACAAGCCGTCAGGCAATTAGGTTCCCGCCGCTTCGCGCTTGCGACGCGAAGTCGCCAGCACCGTCGCCTCGCCGTCGATGACCACCTTGTCGAGCACGGTGCAGACGGTGTCGAGCACCACGCGCGACTTTTCGATGATGACTTCCTTGACCGTGACCCTGGCGTGCACGGTGTCGCCGATGCGCACCGGGGCGCGAAAGCGCAGCGACTGGCTCAGGTAAATCACGCCGGGCCCCGGCAACTGGTTGCCGAGGACCGAGGAAAGCAGGCTGGCACTCAGCATGCCGTGGGCGATGCGGCCGCCGAACGGCGTCGTCCGCGCATATTCCTCGTCCATATGCACCGCGTTGAAGTCGGTGGACACGCCGGCGAAGAGGACGATGTCCGCATCGGTTATGGTCTTGGTGGTCTCGGCGCTCATGCCGATAGCAAGGTCTTCTACATCGTAGCCGTTGCGGGGATTCATTGAAGTCCTTTGGAATAATTGGCGGTTCGGGTAATGGCAGGGGATCAAGGGTCCGGCGCTGCTTGCCGGCAACCCGGCTCAAGCGACCTGTTGCAGCTCCGCCTTGAGCTGGAGCAGCAAGTTCTCGATCTCGGCCGATAGGGCGAGATAGGCGACGATGGCCGGATCGGTCATGACAAGAATCCTGCCTTGTCTGATCTCGTCCGCGATAGCCTTGGACTGGCGGTGGAATTCCTCATGGACCGGCAGGAGTTTGCCGGTCGCCGGCGAACCCGCCAGTTCGCCGGCGTTGCCTGCCAGCCATTGGCCCAGGCTGCATTGCGCGGCGTCGCCGATGGGCACGGTATCGTAGTCCTTGCCCTGAACGCTGCCGAGCGCGAGGTGGAATTTCATTTTCCATGCCCGGTGCATGGTCAGGGCATTGTCAAAATCGAAAGCTTGCATTGCCGTGCCTCGCTCGCGTCAGAAAGGGAAATTCTACCCCCTCGCGGCGCGAAATATCCGTTGCGAACGGGCGGCGCTCCCGCCGCACGTCAGGCGCCCAGCATGTGCATTCCGACGGCGCTTAGCCGCACTGCGCCGGCGAGCAGCAGGGCGACGCATACAGACAGCGCCACCGAGAACCAGGCATCGCGGCGGCCGACCGTGCGCAGCATCACGGCGAAGGTGGAGATGCAGGGAATGTAGAAGCTGAGGAACACCAGCAGGGTGATCATCTGCATCGGGTCAAGCAGGCGGTCGATTTCCTGGGTGCCCAGCGCCTGGTAGATCATCACCAGCGAAAGCTCCTTGCGCAGCACGCCGAACAGGATGGGCACGCCCAGCGCCAGCGGCAGACCCAGCCACCAGACCGTGACCGGCGTCAGCAGGGTATTCACGACGACATCGGCGCCGACATGGGCGAGCAATGCCAGCACCACGCTGCCGCCCACCAGGAGCGGCGTGACGATGGTCAGGATGTCGCTGGTGCGCGCCCAGGTTTCGGCCAGCAAGGGGCGCCAGGCCGGCAAGGCGTAGGCGGGAATTTCCGGCACCTGGCCGGGTCCCAACTCGCGCTTGCGGCGCGACAGCAGGCGGCCCATGACGGCGATCAGCACCAGGGTCAGGACGAACATGCCGAACACCCCGCCCACGCCGAGATATTTGCCGGCGACCGCGAGGATGATCGCGGAGCGCGCCGAACAGGGGACGAAG
>CAIZKA010000345.1 GCA_903933395.1 uncultured beta proteobacterium
ACCAATCGCCTGCTGCTGACCTCGAAGACCCTCGGCACGTCGGGTGCGATCACCGTGACGGCCACGGATTCCGGCAGCGGCGGCACCCATGCGCTGGCAGGGCTGGATTCCTCGGTGCTGGTGGCGACCCAGACCGCCGACGATGCCCAGTTCAGTGTCAATGGCTTTGCCGTCACCCGTTCCAGCAATACCGCCAGTGATGTGGTTGAAGGCTTGACGCTGAATCTGGCCAAAGTGGGCTCCGCCAACATCACGGTCAGCGCCAACACCGGGGCGACCACGGCGGCGATCAGTGCCTTCGTCAAGGCCTACAACGATACCGTGAGGCAGTTGCAGACCGTTTCGGCCTACAACGCCGCCACCAAGGTTGCCTCCGTGCTCACCGGCGACAGCACGGCGCGCGGTGTCGGTTCGCAGTTGCGTACGCTGGCGCAAAGCACCGTCAGCGGTGTCGGTGGCGGCGTCACGACACTTTCCAGCATCGGCATCGCCATGCAAAAGGACGGCACGCTGCTGGTTGACAGCGCCAAACTGGCGGCAGCGCTGGCCGACCCGGCCAAGGATGTCGCCGCATTGTTTTCGTCGACCACGGCCGGCAACCAGGGTATCGCCGTGCGCTTCAACGCAGCGATGGAAACCATCATCGGCAGTTCGGGCCTGCTCGCCAGCCGCACCGAAGGCATCGCGGTCTCGATCAAGGACATCGGCAAGCGGCGCGATGCCCTCGCGCTGCGCCTGGCGAAAATCGAAGCCCGCTACCGGGCGCAGTTCACGGCGCTCGATGGCCTGGTCGCCGGCATGAACAAAACCAGTCAATTCCTTACGCAGCAACTTGCCAACCTGCCCGGCACCTCGAACAACAACTAATCCGGAGAGAGCCATGTCTTTCGCGCCCACGTCCCGCAGCCACAGCGCCGCACAATCCTATGCCAAAGTCGGCGTTGAAACCGGTGTTGCCGCCGCCGACCCGCATCGGCTGATCCTGATGCTGTTCGACGGCGCCCTGCTCGCCGTCGCCAAGGCGGGCAGCGCCATGGAGCAGAAGAAAATCGCCGAGAAGGGGCAAGTCATTTCTCACGCGATCGACATCATCGCCAACGGGCTCAAGGCCAGCCTCAATTTTTCCGCCGGCGACGAACTGGCCAACCGCCTGGCGGCACTCTACGACTATATGTGCAATCGCCTGCTGCACGCCAACCTGAAGAACGACCCGGCGGCACTGGACGAGGTGGGCCGGCTGCTGGCCGAACTCCGCTCGGCGTGGGCGGAAATAGCCCAGGATCCCGCCGTAGCTTCCTCAAGCAAGGCCGCCGCCTGAGTCTTACCATGTTGTCGATGCCCGACCCGCTCGACCTCTACGAAGAAATCCGCGCACTTTCAGCGGACATGGTGAATGCTGCGCGGGCGAATGACTGGGACCGTCTGGTCACCCTCGAACGCAGCGTCGCCGCCTTGCGCGATGAACTGATCGCGAACAGCGGTCCCGGCCCCGATGCGGGCGCGAGCGCGACGGAAAACGATCACAGGCGCGGCCTGATTCAGCAGGTCCTCGAAGACGATGCCGAGATTCGCCGCCATACGGAACCCTGGATGGAGCATGTGCGTCAATTTCTCGGCAGTCAGAATCGCCGCAAGCAAGTGCAGCACGCGTATGCGGCGACGGACAGTGCGCCGGGTGGTTTTTGAGTATCTGAGCGATCGATGGGTCGCCCGTGTAAGGTGCCGGTGTCACTGCGCAGCGGGCCCATCCGGCGCCACTCCTGAAACCGGTAACGTGCCATGGTGATGATTCCCACCGATGTCGGTGTCCAGGTTCGCAGTCAGACCGAGTCGCTGCTGCATCCGCTGCGGCCGATCGAGGAAATCCCCTCCGATCTGCCCGATTTGCAGAAAGGGCAGGTCTTCCGCGCCCACATTCAGGAAGCCCTGCCGGAGAACACCTTCAAGGCGCTGGTCGCCGGAAGACTGCTGACGCTTTCCTTGCCCGAGGGCGCCAAGATCGGCGACACGCTGGACCTGGTGGTGATCGACCGCATGCCGCGTGCGATCGTGGCGAAAATGGCAGAGGGCGGCTTCACCGCAGCCGGCGAACCCTATCAGCACGCCACGCTGTCGCGCACCGGGCAATTGATCGCTTCGCTGCTCACCCGCGAGGGCGAGTCGGCCACGCCGGCAGCCCTTAACCGAGGTCGTTCGCTTTTGCCGCAGGCGCCGGCCAACGCGGCGGCGCTGGTTCAGGGTCTGCCGCCAAAACTCGCGCAGGCGGTAAGCAGCAGCGGGCTTTTCTACGAAGCGCATCAGGTGCAGTGGGCGCTGGGTCAGCGGCCGCTGGCCGCCTTGCTGGCCGAGCCGCAGGGGCAGCACTCGAACCCGGTAATCCTGGCCGCCTTCGGACAGCCGGGGATGGCGCAGGAGTCCGCTGCAAAGTCGGCGCTGGCGGCACGGCCCGAAACCGCCGCCCCGCCCCCCGCCTCGCTGCTGCAGATGTTGTTCGGCGGCGAGACGGCAACGACCGCCGCCGCCGCGGAATCGCGCCTGGCGGCAAACCCGGCCGCCGTCGCCCTCATGATCCCCGACGATTTGCGGCCGCTGGTGCAGCAACAGCTTGAGGCTGCCGCGACGCAGCGGCTGGCATGGCATGGCGAAATCTGGCCGAAGCAGACAATGGACTGGGAAATCGAACGCGATGCCCGGCAGGGCGACAGCGCGCCGGATCAGGCGGCCACCTGGGCCACCGGGCTGCGCCTCACCCTGCCGCGGCTGGGTGCCATCGACGCCCGCCTGCAGTTGAGCGGTCAGAACGTGCAGTTGGTGTTGCACACTCTGGAGGCTTCCACCGCGACCGACCTTGACGCCGCCATTCCGTCCTTGCAGCAGGCGCTGGCGGCCGCCGGCCTGACACTGACGGGGGCGCAGACGCACCATGACGCCAGCTGACGAGGATACGCAGCGCACGCTGGCGGTGGCGCTGAAATACGCGCCCGGCGCCACCGCACCAATGGTGGTGGCGAAGGGGCGCGGCCTGATCGCCGACGAGATCATCGCGCGGGCGCAAGAGCACGGCATTTATGTCCATGAGTCGCCTGCGCTGGTTGCGCTGCTTGCCCAGGTCGATCTGGATCAGCACATCCCGCCGCAGCTATACGTCGCGGTGGCAGAATTGCTGGCCTGGTTGTATCAGGTGGAGCGCGGGGAGCCCCCGAGATACGTTCCTTCTGCCGCCGAAACCAAACAGGGCTAAAATCCGTCACGCTTTTTGTTAGCCCCTATTCCTCAATATGACCACCACCAGCGCTGAACCGGATGCCAGCCTGACGCCGCAAGCCGTCACGGAAGTGCTGGCCACCGACGAATTCAGTCAGTACCTGCTGTACACCAAGAGCGAGATGTTCCCTGTCTTGCGCGGGTTGATCGAGCATGTATCGCAAATCACCATGATGTTCAACGAAGGGCGCAACATGGTGCTTACCAGCCTGGTGAGCTGCGATGACACCGGACTGGTCCTCGAGTTCGGCGCCAGCATGGACATGAACCGCAAGGCGCTCAAGGCGGAAAAGCTGTTCTGCGTCAGCCAGCTGGATAAAGTGAAAATCCAGTTCATCCTGCGCGGGGTGGATCAGATCGAAGACGGCGGGCAACCTGCCTTCCATGCGTCGTTGCCGGACAGCCTCCTGCGGCTGCAACGGCGTGAATTCTATCGGCTGGTCACGCCCATGGCGCAGCCGCTCAAATGCAGAATCCGCGTTCCCGAGGCGGATGGCTCAAGCGTTCCGATCGACGTCCAGATCGCCGACATCAGCGGCGGCGGCGTCTTGCTGGTGGGCCTGCCGCTGAACCTGCCTCTGGAAACCGATATGGAGCTTTCCGGCTGCAGTATCGAGTTGCCCGAGGTCGGATCGATTGCCACCAGCCTGCGTCTGCACAGCCTGACGGAATCCGTCAGCCGCAGCGGTATCCGCGCCAGGCGCGCCGGTTGCGAATTCGTCAATCTGTCGGGCCCGATGGCACGGCTGATTCAGCGTTACATCATGAAGATCGAACGCGAGCGCAAGGCACGCGAATCGGGGATGGGCTGAGAGGCTGTGAATAAATCTACTGTGCGTGCCGGATCGGGGCTTGGGCGGTGCTC
>CAIZKA010000346.1 GCA_903933395.1 uncultured beta proteobacterium
CAGCCCTGGGTCAAATTTCAATCAGCAGGGTGGGTCAATATTCAATCGGCGCCGACACACCAACCGAATGAATCGATCAATGGAATGCCCAGGCGTTGAGTTTAACGTTGCCTCTGAACGGAGTTAATTCAGTAAATCGCTGCCGCCGAATGGCGAGCTTTTGATTCTGGCGCTAATGAGATGTTCAACCCCGGCAAATAAAAATGTAGGTCGAATTGTAGGTAGGTTGTAAAAGCACAACTCCCCGACAACCCGCTACCCCTTGCCAGACAAGGCACGCAGAAAATACTTGCGGATGTGATCCAGGGGGCAACAGCACTCGTTCAGGGGCTGTTGAGCACCTTGGAGGCATAAAAGCAAGGGGCGGATTTTAGCCTAAAGCACCCAAATACTCACGCACTTTCGACGCATCGAGAAAGTAGTGGCAGAGCTCGCGACCGTGGCCATCGACCAGCACCGGCACCAGTTCGTCGTACATCGCTTCGAGTGCCGGATCGGTATCGACATCCACCACCTCGATGTCGAAAAATGCCACGCCGGGCTCGCCGCGCAGAGCTTCCAGCGCGGCGAGCATGTCGTGGCAAAGATGGCAGTAGTTGCGACTGAATAGTCGCAACTGCGGCGACGGCCGGCCGCCGGCGAATTTACTTATCGGATCCGCCCTTGATGGTGATGAAGGTCTGCGAATCGCCGCGCTTGACCAGCAAGGTCAGCGTCGGACTCTTGTCGAGGCCCTTCAATATGTCGTTGAACTGCGACAGGGACTTGATGTCGGTCTGGACGCCCTTGACGATCACCGACAGGATGATGTCGCCGGCCCGCACGTCGCTGCGCGTTGTGCCGTTCTTGACATCCTCGACGATCAGGCCGTGCTGGATGTCCAGCGCCTTTTTCTGTTCCGCCGTGGGCACGGCCAGCACCAGTCCGAGCCGGTTGGCCGCCGGTGCCTCCGCGGGCTTGCCGCCGCGGGCGGCGGCTTGCGTCTTGCCTTCTTCGTCCGGTATTTCGCCGACCGTTACCGTCAGGTCGCGGGAACCGCCCTTGCGCCAGACCTGGACCACCGATTTGGTTCCGGGACGGGTGCTGCCTACCATGCGCGGCAGGTCGACGGACTCCGTCACCGCCTTGCCGTCGAACTTGAGGACGATGTCGCCGACTTCGATTCCCGCCTTGTCCGCCGCCGAGCCCTTTTCAACCGAGGCCACCAGCGCCCCCTGCGGTTTGCCGAGATTGAATGACTCCGCGAGTTCCTTGCTGACTTCCTGGATGCCTATCCCGAGGCGCCCCCGACTGACCTTGCCTTTGGTCTTCAACTGGTTCTGGATGTCGTTCGCCAGATCGATCGGAATCGCAAAGGAAAGGCCCATGGATCCGCCGGAACGGGAAAAGATCTGCGAATTGATGCCGATCACCTCACCTTTCATGTTGAACAGCGGACCGCCGGAATTGCCCGGATTGATCGCCACGTCGGTCTGGATGAAAGGCACATAGTTTTCGTGCGTCAGCGAACGCCCTATGGCGCTGACGATGCCTGCGGTTACCGTATTCTCGAAGCCGAACGGCGAACCGATCGCCACGACCCATTCGCCGACCTTGAGCCTGGACGAATCGCCCATCTTGGCCACGGGCAAGTTGTTGGCTTCGATCTTGATCAGCGCCACGTCGGTGCGCTTGTCGGTGCCCAGCACCTTGGCCTTGAATTCGCGCTTGTCGGTGAGCTTGACCAGGACTTCGTCGGCCCCTTCGACGACATGCGCGTTGGTCAGGATATGGCCGTCGGCACTGACGATGAAGCCGGATCCCAGCGAGCGGTTCTTGAATTCCTGCGGCGCATTGGGATGATTCGGAATCTGGCCGGGGAAGAAGCGGCGCAGCAGTTCCTGGGCGGCATCGTCGCCGTCGAACGGGAACTGGGGACCGCCGCGGCGGCCCTTGATCACCTGGGTGGTACTGATATTGACCACCGTGCCGCCCTGCTTCTCGACCAGTTCGACGAAGTCCGGCAGATCGCGTGCCTGTGCCTGCAAGGGCAGCAAGGCCGAGAAAGCCAGCGCGAGAGAAATGACAAACCTTTTCATGATCACTCCTTGAATCGTATTTTCAGGGTCTCAACCTGCAATGAAAACAAACTGGTGTCGCCGCGAGCGCGAATTTCATTGCGCCGCAACAGCACCAGGCCGCAACCAAGTCCGGCGAGCATTCCGGTCACGGCCCCGACATCGCCCGCGGCGTACTGCCCGATGGCCGCGCCGCCAATGGCCAGCAGCAGCGGCAGCACGTAGGACACCAGGGAGGCACGCCACACCGTACCGTCGGCCACGGTCAGTTGCACATGGTCGCCGACGCGGGCGCCGATGC
>CAIZKA010000347.1 GCA_903933395.1 uncultured beta proteobacterium
GCATTCGTAATAGTCGAGCTCGCCGGCGAAGTGTCTCTCGAGCAGTTCTCCAGACAGGTTCAGATCATCCGGGTGGGCAAGCTTCATCCATGTTTCGATCGAGACCGGGGCGAGTTCGTCCAGGGTGTAGCCGATGATCTCCGCCCAGCGTTCATTGAACACAGTTGCGCCGGTCCGGACGTTCCACTCCCAGGTACCGACGTGGGTTCCCTCCAGGATATTGCTCAGGCGAGCGCTCTGGCTGGCCAGCGCTTCCTCGTGCCGCTTTCGCTCCGTGATGTCGCGCGACGAGTTGTACAAAAACGTCTCGCCACTGATTTCTACTGCTTTTGCATGGATTTCGACATCGATCAGCGTGCCATCCTTGCATCGATGCCGGGTTTCAAACCGTGCCGGCGCCTTGATCAACCCGCGGACGGCGTCGGCCAGCCTTTCTTTCGATATCTGAGCATCCCAGTCCGCCACATTGAAGCCGCTGATCTCCGCATCCGTGTATCCCAGCATCGTTGCGAACGAGTGGCTGCATTGGATCAGCTTGCCGTTCAGGTCAAGGATATGGATGCCGTCGGTGGCGGTTTCGAGCAAGGCCTGCAGGCGCGCGGTTTCCGTGACCAGCGCCATTTCGGCTGCGCGTCGTTCGGTGACATCGTTGATCACGGAATAGAGCAGTTCGCGGCCATCGATCTCGATCGGGCCGGAGCGCACCTCGACCTCGCGGATCTCGCCGTTCGCCAGGCGGTGCGGGAAATAGAAGCAGTCCCGTTGCTCCGACTTTGCCAGGGCCATCTCGGCCAGGATCTCGTCGGGCGGCAGCTGATTGATCTCCGAAATGAGCATGCTCCGGAGTCGATCCCGGCCGTAGCCGTAAAACCTCTCGGCGGCCTGGTTGCAACGGACGATGGCGCCATCTTTTGGATCGATCAGCAACATCGGAATCGTCGAGTGCTCAAACAGTGCCCGGTGACGAGCTTCGCTTTTCTGTAACGACTCGAGCATCTGCATTCGCTCGGTAATGATCGTGCCGGTGCCGCGGTAGCCGGCAAAACGTCCGTGCGCATCGACATGCGGCAATCCGGAAGTCATGAACCATGTGATTTCACCGGCCTTGTTGCGAGTCCGGTACTCGAAATTCTTGAAGGGCAGGTGTGCGTCGAGCTGGGCCTGGTGCGCTGCTATTGGTGCCGGTGGATTGAGCGCATTCAGATTCATCAGCTCCTTGCGACTCCTGCCCAGCCACTGGGCTTTAACCATCCCATAGACCGCCTCAAAGTTGTCTGAAAAGTAGCAGAAGCGATGCTCTGCATCGGTCTCCCAGAACCAGTCGGAACCACAACTTGCGAAGTCGCGCGAACGTTCCTGATCCTGCCGCAGTTGCTCGGTCATCTGCTGTGCCAGGACTTCGGCGCGACGGCGGCCGGTGGCCTGCTGCCGCAGCAGCAGGGCCAGCAAGGCGCTAAGCAGTGCGCCCGCGACGAACACCAGCCATTTTGACGAGTGGTCGATCGCCGCATCAAACCCGGCCGAACTGCTTGCCTGCAGGGTCAGATCGCCGACGGATAGCGACAGGGGACTGCTGATCGAAAAGCGACGGCCCTTCACGACATCCTGAGTGGCGGACGGATTTGCCAGGTGGTGATCGGCATCGTAAAGCAGTGTGCCGCCGGGAGCTCCGGGAGCGGTATCGAAGAGTTCGAAATCAATGCGTCCGGCGCCGACGTCGGCCATTCCGTCCAGCAACTCGGCGATAACGATCGGTGCGTACAGCAGGCCCACTAGCGCGGCGCGCCGCTCGTCAGCGGTTGAGGGGTGAGACCCATTGGCATACACCGGCACGAAGAGCAGCACACCGGGGTTTTTGCGCTGGTCTTGCACCAGCGTGATGGCCGCGGTGATGGTGGGCTCACCGGTGTCAATGGCACGCCGTGCCGCGGCACGGCGGTTCGCTTCCGAGCCGATGTCCAGGCCCTGCGCGCCGGCGTTGCTCGCGGCCGGCTCGATGAACTTGATGACGTAAAGATCGTCGTGGTTCTTGTCCGCGAGTTGGCGGATGGCGAACCCGGGCGCGCCGTCGGCCCGCTCGGCGGCAACGAAGGCATCCAGTTCCTGGCGCATGACGTGCTGAATGAAGCCAAAGCCCCGCACGCCGGGGAACTCTTTGGGCAGGTCGCGCGA
>CAIZKA010000348.1 GCA_903933395.1 uncultured beta proteobacterium
AAAGGCGCGGATGCCATTGACCATGACGGTCAGGCCACCCTTGACCTTGCCGGTGATCAGGCCGGTGACCAGGGCGCTATCGACCATGGCCTTGTCGAGATCGTTCCAGGCGGCGATGCGCTTGGCTTTTTCACGCGAGAGGCGCGTGGCGCCATAACCGTCTTCGAGCATTTCGATCGCGACCAGGACGAAATCACCCGGCTTGGCTTCGAGTTCGCCGCGTTCGTTGTGGAATTCCTCGACGGGAATCATGGATTCGGACTTGAGTCCGGCATTGACGACCACGAAGTTCTGGTCGATGCGGACGATTTCGGCGGTGATGACTTCACCGGCACGCATTTCCTGACGCTGGAGGCTTTCTTCGAACAGGGCGGCGAAGCTCTCCATGGGTGAAGCTGTTGAAGCTTCGGCAATAGCAGCAGTAGACATTGAGTGAGGGACCTTACGGATGTTTGTCACCGGGGTGACGGGTTGGTTAAGTTTCGCCGCAGGGGCCGGGCGGCCCTTGCGACACCGTTGCTGTGTTGCACTACGCGTATGACAATTCCTTACGCCTGAATCACAATGGCTGCCGCCGGACGATCGCCATGACGGCTGCCACTGCTGCTTCGATGTCCATCGCGGTGGTATCCACCCGATCGGCATCGTCGCATTGCCGGAGGGGAGCCACGCTACGCTGGGCGTCGCGCGCATCCCGTTCCTGCAAATCATGCAAAAGGGCGTGCATGTTAGCAGGCATCCCCTTTGCGATCAACTGTTTATAGCGTCTTTCTGCACGCGCCCCGGCGGAAGCCGTGAGAAACACCTTGGCCGCAGCGGCGGGGAAGACCACCGAGCTCATGTCGCGGCCGTCCGCGACCAGGCCCGGAAAGCGCCGGTAAGCCCGTTGCCGGGCCAGCAGCGCGCCCCGCACGGCCGGCAGCGCGGCCACTTTCGAGGCACCCACGGAGACTTCCTCGGTCCGGATGGCATCCGTGACATCGTCGTCGCCGAGCAGGATGCGGCCGCCCGCGAAGGTTGCCGGCAGGCTCATTGCCAGCGCCGCCACGCCGGCTTCGTCGTCCAGCGCGACGCCGGCTCGCAGCGCCGCCAGCGCGGTCAGGCGATACAGCGAGCCGCTGTCGAGGTAGTGGTAGCCGAGAGCCGCCGCCACGCGCTCGGCCACGGTGCCCTTGCCCGAGGCCGAGGGACCGTCTATGGCGATCACCGGTGCGGTAATCTCGGCCAGGGCGTCGAAATAGTCGGGAAAGGTCTTGCTGACGCATTGCGGATCGTTGATGGTGACCGGCACGCCGCCCAGCGCCGCGAGCGAGAAGCACATCGCCATGCGGTGGTCGTCGTAGGTGTCGATCGCAACTCCTGCCTTGAAAGTCGGCAGTGGCGATACGGCGAGGTAATCCGCTCCCTCCTCCACCGTCGCACCCAGCTTCCTCAATTCCGTCGCCATCGCCGCGATGCGGTCGGTTTCCTTGACGCGCCACGATGCGATGTTGCGCAGCACGCAGCGGCCGTCGGCGAACAGGGCGGCCACGGCCAGGGTCATCGCCGCATCGGGGATGTGATTCAGATCGAGATCGAAGGCCCTTAGTTTCCCCGGTGCTTTCCCCACCACGGGCGCGCCGGCCTCGATGAAGTTCTCTCCCCATTCGATGCGAGCGCCCATCGCCTGCAGAGCATCGGCGAAACGCACGTCGCCCTGGATGCTGCTGCTGCCCACGCCTTCAACCCGCACCGGGCCGCCACCGATGGCGCCGGCGGCGAGGAAGTAGGAAGCCGCCGAGGCGTCGCCCTCGACATGCAGGACGCCGGGGCTGCGGTAACGCCGGCCCGCGGGAATGGTGAAACGCTGCCAGCCTTCGCGCCGTACCTCGACGCCAAAGCGCGCCATCAGGTTCAGGGTAATCTCGACATAGGGCCGAGAGATGAGCTCGGTGGTCATCTCGATCACGGCCCCTTCACCCGTCAGCGGCAAGGCCATGAGCAGTGCGGTGAGGAACTGCGAGGACACATCGCCGCGCAGCCGGATCGGCGCCGCAAGCTTCACCTGCGCCGGATGGATGGCCAGCGGCGGAAAACCGGGATTGCCGGTGTAACGGACATCGGCGCCGATCTGCAGCAGACCGTCGACCAGATCGCCGATAGGCCGTTCATGCATGCGCGGCACGCCGGAGAGCCGGTAGCGGCCTCCGGACAAGGCGAGAGCCGCCGTCAGCGGGCGAATCGCCGTGCCGGCGTTGCCCATGAAAAGGTCGGCATCTTTCACCGGAAACACGCCCTTGCAGCCCTCGACGCGCCAGGCATTGCCACCCAGCGCCGTGACGCCAACGCCGACTTTCGCCAGCGCCGCCAGCATCACGCGCGTGTCGTCGGAATCGAGCAGGTCGCGGATTTCGGTAGTTCCTTCCGCCAGTGCCGCCAGCAGCAGCATGCGGTTGGAAATGCTCTTTGAACCCGGCAGGCGGACGGTGCCGGCGGCCCGCGCCAGGGCGGGCAGAGTCAGGCTATCCATCATTCACCGGGTGGCAGCAGCGAATCCAGCCAGGCGTCGCGCCGCTCGCGGGCGGTGCTGAACATTGCCTCGAGGCCGGCCGCATCGGCCCCGGCGAGCAGTACCCGCGTGCGCATCAACTCGACCATGTAGGCATCGAGTTCCTGCAGCAAAGCGTGGCGGTTGGCGACGCAGATGTCGCGCCACATTTCCGGATGGCTGCTGGCGATGCGCGTGAAATCGCGAAAGCCGCCGGCGGCGAAGCCGAACAACTGATCGGAATTGGGGCGCTGCGCGAAGTCATGCACCAGGGCGAAGGCCAGAAGATGCGGCAGATGGCTGACGGCCGCGAAAACGCGGTCATGTTCTTCCGGGGCAAGTTGCGTCACTTTTGCGCCGCACAGTTCCCAGACCGCGCGCACGGCTTTCACGTCGGCGGCCGAGTTTTCGGGAATCGGTGTCAGCACCACGCGTTTATCGACATAGAGATCGGCTTGCGCGGCCGCCACGCCGCTCTTTTCCGCGCCGGCGATCGGATGGCCGGGTACGAACTGCCGGATCTTGTCGCCCAGGGCAGCAAGTGCCGCCGCGACCACGTCGGACTTGGTGCTGCCGCCGTCGGTGACGATGGTGTGCGGCTGCAGGTGCGGCGCCAGGGCACCCATAACCGCCGGCATCTGGCCCACCGGCATGCCGAGCAGCACCAGATCGGCGCCGTCGAGCGCATCCGCCCAGCCGGTCGCGATGGCATCGATCACACCGAGCCCCAGCGCCTGTTCCAGCGGCGCGCGCGTGCGTCCCATGCCGACGACCTGCAGGTCGCGCCGTAGCGCCAGCGCCGACTCCTTGAGGGCGAGCGCGAACGAGCCGCCGATCAGTCCGACACCGCAGATTACGATCTTGCTTTGTGCCATCAGA
>CAIZKA010000349.1 GCA_903933395.1 uncultured beta proteobacterium
CTTGGCCTGGCGCGCCTTGGGGTTGCTGCGCACCCAGGCCAGTTCCTGCTTCATGGCCTTCATGTGCGCGTCTTCCTGCTTGGCTTCGGTCTCCAGCCGCGCTTCCTTCTGCTCCAGCCAGTTGGAATAATTTCCCTTCCATGGGATGCCGTGGCCGCGGTCGAGTTCGAGGATCCACTCGGCGGCGTTGTCGAGGAAGTAGCGGTCGTGGGTCACGGCGACCACGGTGCCGGGGAAGCGGGTGAGGAACTGCTCCAGCCACTCCACCGATTCGGCGTCGAGGTGGTTGGTCGGTTCGTCCAGCAGCAGCATGTCGGGGCGCGAGAGCAGAAGCTTGCACAGCGCGACGCGGCGCTTCTCGCCGCCGGACAGGGTCTTGATCGAAGCGTCCCACGGCGGCAGGCGCAGCGCGTCGGCGGCCAGGTCCAACTGGTGTTCGGTGTCGGCGCCCGAGGCGGCGAGTATGGCTTCGAGCCGCGCCTGTTCTTCGGCCAGCTTGTCGAAGTCGGCGTTCTCCTCGGCGTAGGCGGCATACACGGCTTCGAGCTTGGCCTGGGCTTCCATGACTTCGCCCATGCCGGATTCGACTTCCTGGCGCACGGTCTTGGCCGGATCGAGCTGTGGCTCCTGCGGCAGGTAGCCGATGGAAAGGTTCGGCATCGGCGTCGCCTCGCCGATGATGTCCTTGTCGATGCCGGCCATGATGCGCAGCACGGTCGACTTGCCCGAGCCGTTCAAGCCGAGCAGGCCGATCTTGGCGCCGGGGAAGAAGCTGAGGGAGATGTCCTTGAGGATCTGGCGCTTCGGCGGCACGATCTTGCCGACGCGATTCATGGTGAAGACGTATTGGGCCATGGTGCTTTTCTGTAGTTGAGGGATTAGAAGCCGGTGAACAGGAAATCCAGCGCGGCAAGGATTTCCGCGCGCTGGGGGAAAAGGTTGGTGACGGGTTTTTTGAGGCTGCGCGTGGCGATGGCGGCCAGTTCCTGGGGGCGCAGGAAATACTCGATGTCGTCGATGCGTACTGTCGGGTTCAGGCGCAGGACGGGGATGACGTCGCGGTCGGCCTTGAGTCGCAGAGGCGCGACCACGGTGGCGTCAAAGGTGCCGAGCAAATCGCTCGGCAGGGCGACAAGAAACGGCACACGGGCGCGGCTGGCAGGGTTCGGGTTGGGATAGACGTCGAACTGCGCCATCAGAACTGTCTCAGGCCGTCGCTCCAGAGACCATGCTCTGCAATCTCGCGGTTGTAGGCTTCTATCGCCTCCTTATTCTGCTCCAGCCATTCGGTTTCGCGCTGGCGTTTAAGCTCGGCGGCGAGAGCCACTTCCAGCGTATGCGAGAGGTTGATCTTGCGTGCGCGGGCTTCTTCGAGCAGGTCGGCGCGCACGGTCAGGTTGGCGGCTTTTTTCGGTGAGGGGCTCATTGCGGTTGTTCTCCTGTGTTACTGATGCGCGTAGTTTACGCGCATCAATCATGCGCGTCAATTGGTGTCGATGGTCAGGATCACGGTGCCCTCGGCAACCTCCTGGCCGTCCTCGACGAAGACTTCGACGACGCGACCGGCATGCGGCGACTGAATGTCGAGGGCGACCTTGCCGGTTTCGAGCACGATCACGTTGTCGTCGAACTGCACCACGTCGCCGGGCTTGACCAGCACTTCCTCGACGGTGACTTCGCCCTGGGCGCAACTGCCGCAGGTGTCCCAGCATTCGGGGTAGATCGGGATGCGGACTTCGACGATCCTGCCCATTGTGGCTAGTAGTCAGTCATGCAGAATCCGAAGGATCGATCCGTCATTCCGGCGAAAGCCGGAATCCAGTCGGCGGCCGTTACTGGATCCCGGGTCAAGCCCGGGATGACGGTTGGAATGACGTCCATCGGTTTTAACTTGACTCCGTACTAGAGATACTTCGCGACGAAGGCACCGGTACAGCCCGGCGGCAAGGCGATGCGCATCAGATGGCCGTTGCCTGGGGCGACGGTGACCGGCTCGCCATCGCGGTTCTGCATGGCCTCGATGACGACATCGAAATTGCCGCCGGGGCGCACGATCTCGATGCGGTCACCCACCTCGAAGTGGTTCTTCACGGCGATTTCGGCGAGGCCCTGGTCGTCGTAGCCGATGACGTCGCCGACGTAGAGGCTGCGGCTGGACGCGGAGCTGCCGGAGAGGTAGTTCTGGTAGTCGCGGTCGGGGTGGCGATCGAAGAAGCCGGCCGTGTAGCCGCGGTTGGCGAGACCGTCGAGCTGCCCCACCAGCTGTGCGTCGAAAGGCCGGCCGGCGACGGCGTCGCCGATGGCCTGGCGGTAGCTCTGGCAGGTGCGCGCGACGTAGTAGGGCGACTTGGTGCGACCCTCGATCTTCAGCGAGTCGACGCCGATCTCGGTCAGCTTCGCCACGTATTCGATGGCGCGCAGGTCCTTCGAGTTGAGGACGTAGCTGCCGTGTTCGTCTTCCTCGATCGGCATGTATTCGCCGGGGCGTTCCTTCTCTTCGAGCAGCCAGGTGGCGCCGGGTCGGCGCAGGGTGCCGGGCTTCGCGGCGAGTGCAGGAGTCGGCGCCGGCGCTACGGCGAGCGGGCGCGGCGTGGCAAGCGCGACGTCGCCGCCGCCGTCCTCCTTGCCCTCATGGACCTTGTAGTCCCAGCGGCAGGAATTCGTGCAGCTGCCCTGGTTCGGATCGCGGTGGTTGAAGTAGCCCGAGAGCAGGCAACGGCCCGAGTAGGCGATGCACAGCGCGCCATGGACGAAGACTTCGAGTTCCGTATCGGGGCACTCCTGACGGATCTCGGCGACTTCGTCGAGCGAGAGTTCGCGCGACAGGATCACGCGCGAGACACCGGTGCTGCGCCAGAACTTCACCGCGGCGTGATTCACCGTGTTGGCCTGCACCGAGAGGTGGATGGGCATTTCGGGCCAGCGCTCGCGGATCATCAGCATCAGGCCGGGGTCGGCCATGATCAGCGCGTCGGGCTTGAGATCCATGACCGGCGCCATGTCCTCGAGGTAGGTTTTCAGCTTGGCGTTGTGCGGCAGGATGTTGCTGACCAGATAGAACTTTCCGCCGCGCGCATGGGTCAGACGGACGCCCTCGGCAAGATTGTCCAGGGTGCCGAAATCGTTGTTGCGCACGCGCAGGCTGTAGCGCGGCTGGCCGGCGTAGATCGCCGTGGCGCCAAAATCCAGCGCGGTGCGCGCCATCAAAAGAGACCCGGCGGGGGCCAGCAGTTCGGGAGTCTTCACGTGGCCGGCGTGCGCAGGTCGTCCGTCACGGTGCCGATCTGCGCAAGTTCGGCTTCGTGCGCCGCATCGCGGAAATCCTCGTTCAGGGCCGCGAGCTCCCATTCCCGCAGCGCAGGGTGGCCGAGCATGGCGTCCATGTAGCCTGCGGCGGCACCCGCCACGCTGACGCCGTAAGTGCGGAAGCGGTAGACCACCGGTGTGAAGAAGGCGTCGACGGCGCTGAATTCCGCACCGGCCAGCCAGGGGCCGCCGAAGCGTTCCAGCCCCACGTTCCACAGGCCCTCGATGCGCGCGATATCCGCCAGCAGGCCGGGCGAGCGATTGGTGACGGCGAGGCGGACGCCGACATTCATGCCGTGTTCGTTGCGCAGGCAGGCAAAGCCGGAATGCATTTCGGCGGTGGCACAACGCGCCCAGGCGCGGGCCTTGCTGTCGGCGGGCCAGACCTGCGGATGCCGCTCCGCAAGGTATTCGGTGATGGCCAGCGAATCCCAGACCACGCTGTCGTCGTCTTCCAGCCAGGGCACACGGCCGGACGGCGAAACCGCACGGAAGTCGGTCGGGCTGCCGGGCGTGAAGCGGTGCAGCATCTCCTCGAATTCAATGCCGCAGGCGCGCATCAGCACCCAGGGCCGCAGCGACCAAGAGGAGTAGTTCTTGTTGGTGATGTGGAGTGTGTACATGGAGGTCATGCCTTGATGGTCTGGTCGAGCGTGATGTCGACCATCAGATCGTTGGAGATACGTTCCAGCTCGGCGGTCAGAGTGCCGACGTCGAGGTCTGGCGCGGCGGTGAGTTCGGCCACGGCATGGAACAGCACGGCGGCCGACATCGGCGCGCTGGAGGTATGGGTATCGAGGCTCTCGACATTCACCGCGTGGTGCGCCAGCACCATGGAAACCTCGCGCACGATGCCGATGCGGTCGTGGCCGACCAGGGCCAGCTTCAGCCGCCGTCCCGTGGGCGCCGACTTTTGCGCGGCCGCTGACTCGACGGTGACTTTGAGTCCCTTGAGCTGTCCCAGCGCTGCACTCAGCGCGGCGGCGTTGCCGCTGTCCACGCCGACCTCGACGATGCCGGCGAACTTGCCCGCCAGTTGTGCCATCGAGGATTCCAGCCAGTTGCCCTGATGGGCGCTGATCACGGCCGAGAGTTCGCCGACCAGGCCGGGGCGGTCATCGCCGATGACGGTAAGGACGAGATGTTGTGTCATGGTTGTCTTCTGGAAATATATTTGGGAGAAAGGGATGTTTCAGCTTCTGCTCTTCTTGACGACAATCACGCCGGGCAGCTTTTCAAAGTGCGCGTCGCAGGTCAGCAACTCGGCATCGAACTCCCGCGCCGTGGCGTACACCACCGCGTCGGCGGTTGCCAGCTTGTATTGGCGATGCAGGTCGGCAGCGAGCAGTGCGATGCGGGTATCGAGCGGTACAACGATGCACTTTTGGGTATAGGCAATCATCTGGTCGGCCTGATCTTCGCCGGCTTCCCTGGCCAGCCATTTCGCCAGTTCCAGTTGCACGATGGTGGGCACGATACATTCGGATCTTTCGGGAATCTCGCGCGCCAGCTTTTTCCCCAGGGGTGTATCGGCCAGCCATTCGATCCATACCGAGCTGTCGATGACGCGCATCAAAAGCGGTCCTGCCGGTCACGATAGTTCTCCGTATTGGCGCCACGGGCGATGCCGGCGAGTTGTTTCAGATCGGGAACCGGCATGAGCAACACGCCCTTGCCCTTGGGAATGAAGACGAACTCCTGCCCGGCTTCCCAATGCAGATAATCGCGGATGGCCTTGGGGACCGAGATTTGATACTTGCTGGACAGCGTGGCAGTCGGAGTCATCATCTTACCTCTTGCATATCGATACGAACATGGTAAGAGTAGCACGGCGCAGCCGGCAAAGCCAGTTGCGCCGTTTGCCACCAGGTCAGCTTGTGGCGTAGTTTTCCATCGGCACGCAGCCGCAGAACAGGTTGCGGTCGCCGTGCACGTCGTCGATGCGATTGACGTAAGGCCAGAACTTGTTCTCGGCCACCCAGGGCAGCGGGAACACGGCCTGCTCGCGCGAATACGCGCGGATCCACTCGCCGACCATGTCGGCCTCGGTGTGCGGCGCGTGCTTGAGCGGGCTGGCGTCGAGCGTCCATTCGCCGGTCTCGATCCTGCGGATCTCGTCGCGGATGCTGCACATAGCGGCGCAGAAGCGGTCGAGTTCGCCCTTGTCTTCCGACTCGGTCGGCTCCACCATCAGCGTACCGGGCACCGGGAAGCTCACCGTCGGCGCGTGGAAGCCGTAGTCCATCAGGCGCTTGGCGATGTCGATCTCGGCGACGCCGGTGGCGGCCTTGATGGCGCGGATGTCGAGGATGCACTCGTGGGCGACGCGGCCCTGGCTGCCCGTATAGAGCACCGGGTAGTGGTCCTTGAGTTTCGCCGCGATGTAGTTGGCATTGAGGATGGCGATCTCGGTGGCGCGCGTGAGGCCGGCGGCGCCCATCATGCTGATGTACATCCAGGAGATAGTCAGGATCGAGGCCGAGCCCCAGGGCGCGGCGGAGACGGCGTGCTGGCCGCCGTGGGGCCCCGGTACCCTCTGCACCGCATGATTGGCCATGAAGGGCGCGAGGTGCGCCTTGAGCCCGATCGGTCCCATGCCCGGCCCGCCGCCGCCGTGCGGGATGGCGAAGGTCTTGTGCAGATTGATGTGCGAGACATCCGCCCCGATGTCGGCCGGGCGGCAGAGGCCGACCTGGGCGTTCAGGTTGGCGCCGTCCATGTACACCTGGCCGCCGTGGGCATGCACGATGGTGCAGATTTCCCTGACCGCCTCCTCGAACACGCCGTGGGTCGAGGGGTAGGTGATCATCAGGCAGGACAGGTTCGCCGCGTGCTGTTCCGCCTTGGCCCTGAGGTCGGCGAGATCGACATTGCCACTGTCGTCGCAGGCCACGGCGATGACGTCCAGGCCGCACATCTGCGCGGTCGCCGGGTTGGTGCCGTGGGCCGACCTGGGAATCAGGCAGACGTTGCGGCCGGCCTGACCGTTGGCCGCCTGATAGCGGCGGATGGCGACGAGGCCGGCGTATTCTCCCTGGGCGCCGGAGTTCGGTTGCATGCAGACGGCATCAAAGCCGGTGATGGCCTTGAGCTGGTTCTCCAGCCCCGCGATCAGTTCCATGTAGCCCTGCGCCTGGTCCGGCGGTGCGAAGGGATGCATCTGCGCGAACTCCGGCCAGGAGACGGGGATCATCTCGGCGGCGGCGTTGAGTTTCATGGTGCAGGAGCCGAGCGGGATCATCGCGTGGTCCAGCGCCAGGTCGCGGTTCTGCAGGCGCTTCAGGTAGCGCAGCATGCCGTGCTCGGTGTGGTGGCTGTTGAACACCGGATGCGCCAGGATAGGCTCGCGCCGCTGCAGCGTGACGGGAATGGTGCAGGGCCGCGCGGCGTCGAGCACTTCGACCGGCGTCGTGCCGTGGCCGAAGATCGCCAGAAGGGCCGCGACATCGTCCTGGGTGGTGGTTTCGTCGACGCTGATGGCGATGGTCTGCGCGTCGACCTGGCGCAGGTTGTAGCCGGCCGTGACCGCCGCCTGCATGATCTTCGCCGTCGCACCGGCGCCGACTCCTGCCTCGAAGGTATCGAAGAAGTCGCGTCCGGTCACGCCCAGGGCGCTTGCCAGCAGTGCGGAGAGGCGATGGATGCGCGAGGCGATGGTGCGCAGGCCCTTGGGGCCGTGCCAGACGGCATACATGCCGGCCATGTTGGCCAGCAGCACCTGCGAGGTGCAGATGTTGGAATTGGCTTTTTCGCGGCGGATATGCTGCTCGCGGGTCTGCAGTGCCATGCGGTAGGCGGTCTTGCCGCGCGCATCCTTCGAGACACCGATGATGCGGCCCGGCATCGAGCGCACATGCGCCTCGCGCGTGGCGAAGAAGGCGGCATGCGGGCCGCCGAAGCCCATAGGTACTCCGAAGCGCTGCGAGGAACCGAGCGCGATGTCGGCGCCCATTTCGCCGGGGGATTTCAGCAGCACCAGCGCCATGAGGTCGGAGGCGACGGCAACCACGCCGCCGCGGCCCTTGATCGTCGCGATGATCGTGGTGAGGTCGGCAATTTCGCCGCGCGCATTGGGGTACTGCAGCAGGGCGCCAAACAGGCCGTGCTCATTTGCCAAACTCGCAGCTTCTTCCGGCTTGCCGAGCACCAGCTCGAAACCGAAATACGTGGCGCGTGTGCGGATGACGTCGATGGTCTGCGGGAAGGCCGCTTCATCGACGAAGAAGACATTGCCCTTGGCTTTGGAAATGCGCCGCGCCATGGTCATGGCTTCGGCGGCGGCCGTTGCCTCGTCGAGCAGCGATGCGTTGGCGATCTCCATGCCGGTGAGGTCGACCACCATTTGCTGGTAGTTGATCAGGGCCTCCAGGCGGCCCTGGGCGATCTCGGCCTGGTAGGGCGTGTAGGCGGTGTACCAGCCGGGGTTCTCGAACAGGTTGCGCAGGATCACCGGCGGCGTGTGCGTGCCATAGTAGCCCTGGCCGATCAGCGATTTCTTGACCACGTTCCTGGCTGCGATGGCTTTCAGCGCGGCCAGCGCGGCGTGCTCGGGCATTGCCGCCGGCAGATCCAGCGGGCGCTGCAGGCGGATGCTGGCCGGCACCGTCTCGGCAATCAGCGTCGTGAGCGAAGCGGTGCCGATCGAGGCGAGCATGCCGGCAATGGCATGCTCGTCGGGGCCGATGTGGCGGCCGATGAATTCGTCACGGTTTTCGAGCTCGGCTAGCGGGTGCGACAGGTGCTCCGCGTGCATGTCAGAGCGTCGCGGCGAGGGTGGCACCATACGCCGCGGCGTCGAGCAGGCCGCCCAGTTCCGTGGCGCAGGCGGCGGCAGCGGCCGGCTTGATGCGGAACAGCCAGGTCGCGTAGGCATCGGCATTGACCGATTCCGGCGCGTCGGCGGCGGCCTGGTTGGCTTCCACCACCTCGCCCGACACCGGCGCGTAGATGTCGGAGGCGGCCTTCACCGATTCGACCACCGCGCATTCCTCGCCGGCCTTGACCACGCGACCGACGGCCGGCAGTTCGAGGAAGACGATGTCGCCCAGGGCTTCCTGCGCATGGTCGGTGATGCCGATGGTGACGCTGCCGTCCGCTTCGAGGCGGGCCCATTCGTGGGAGGCGGCGTATTTCAGGTTGGCGGGGGTGTTCATTTGCAATCTCCAAAAAATTCACGGGCCACAGAGATCACAGAGAACACAGAGAAGACCCAGAAGTTTTTCCTCTGTGCCCTCTGTGTCCTCTGTGGCTAAATCAGGTTTTTTCCGTTACGAACGAATACGGGTTTGACGACGCGCGCCCTGAGGCGCTTGTCGCGGATTTCGACTTCGACTTCGTCGCCGATGGCGATGTTCAGCGGCAGGCGCGCCAGGGCGATGGACTGGTTGAGGCTGGGCGAGAACGAACCGCTGGTCGTTTCACCTTCGCCCTGCGGCGTGATGACTTTCTGGTGGGCGCGCAGTACGCCGCGGTCGAGCAGGAGCAGGCCGGCGAACTGAACGTCGAGCCGCCGGGTCGCCAGCGCCGACTTTCCTATGAAGTCGCGCGTCGCGTCCTTCAAATCAACGGTCCATTTGAGGCCGGCTTCATAGGGTGAGATGTCTTCGTCCATGTCCTGGCCGTAGAGATTCATGCCGGCTTCGAGCCGCAGCGTATCGCGCGCTCCGAGGCCGCAGGGCTTGACGCCGGCGGCAAGGAGTTTGCCCCAGGTCCGGGTGGCATCATCGGCCGGCACGGTGATCTCGAAGCCGTCCTCGCCGGTGTAGCCGGTACGGGCGATCAGCCAGTCGCCGCTTGCGGACGCAGATTCGACGGCCTGGAACACGCCCAGCGGCTCGCTGGCGGAGCGGTGTTCCGGGAATGCAGTCCAGAAGCGCTCACGCGCCTTGGGGCCCTGCACCGCGATCATGGCAACGGCATCGATTCCGGTATGGCGGCGCTCGTGCACATCCGAACCCTGGCCGGCGATCATGGCCACGGCATCGTTGCCCCGGCGCCGCACTTTAAGCGCGGCATCGAAGCCGGACAGCACGCCGCGCATCCAGGCGATGTCCTTGTCCGTGGTGCCGGCGTTCACCACGATGCGATAGCGCTCGGGGCTGAAGAAATACACGATAAGGTCGTCGATGACGCCGCCTGTTTCGTCCAGCATGCAGGAATACAGCGCCTTGCCCGGCACGGTCAGTTTCGCCACATCGTTGGCCAGCAGGCGGCGCAGGTAGCCGCGGGCATCGGCGCCGACGAGATCCAGCGCGCACATGTGGGAGACGTCGAACATGCCGGCATCGCGCCGCACGGCGTGGTGTTCCTCGATCTGCGAGCCGTAGTGGATGGGCATCTCCCAGTTGGAGAAATCGACCATCTTCGCGCCGGCGGCGAGGTGGGATTCGTACAGCGGGGTAAGTAGCGGCATGGTGATCCTCGAACAGGTGGCGGCAAGAAGCATGACGGAGCTTCGTCATATCCCCATCTGTCCTTGGCGCCTGAGAGATTTACTCCGTCGGCGGGCAGGCTTCACGCTGCTGCAATGAGCTGCCGCTCTCCAGATTTTTGCTGCATCGCCGGCCCTGTTTGCCTGAGCGGTTCCTGGGGGGTTGCGCCTTCGGCGGTGACGGTGGGAGTCACTCTCTCCCGACGACCAACCGTGATTATCCTATAAACGACGGGCGCGAAGTTGGACCGCGCCAAACTCAGCCGTCGTCGCCGGGAGGGGCCGCAGGCGTCGGGATGGCGTGGTGCGCCTCCACCATTTCCGCCAGGCGCTTGCCGAGGATGCCGCTGATGTTGAAATTGAGCTTGGCCATGATGTGCGGGAAAAGGGCCAGATCCTTCTGCAGCCTGTCGTGGTCGAAGCGCAGCACCGAGACCGCGCCCAGCGCGCGCACGTCGGCGGTGCGGTAGGCCTCGTGCACGAAGCCGATTTCGCCGAACACTTCGCCGGGTCCCAGCAGGGCGCGACGCTCCGTCACCGCGCCGTCGTGGCGCATCACCTCGAGTTGCCCCTCGACGACGAGGTACATGCTGCGGCCCATGGTCCCCTGTTCGATCAGGTGCTCGCCGTCACGGTATTCGCGCAGTTCGGAAAGCAGGATGGTCTTGCGGATCTGGTAGGCGTTCATGCCGTGAAACAGCAGGCTGCCCTCCAGCGCCTCGCGCGGCATCGACATGGCGAGGATTTCGTAGAGTCCGACCAGGCGGATGCGCGACATCAGCGGCGTGATCAGCAGGTTGGCGAAGACCGAGAACAGCATGGCGCCGGCGGCCAGCGCGCCGAACCAGGCGAGCGGCGCAAATTCGGAGAACAGCAGCACGCCGAAACCCGCTGCCAGCGCCAGGCTGACAGCAGTCATCGGCGCCGACTCCTGCTTCACGGTTTCGATCACCACCGCGTCATAGTTGGAGGCGCCGCGGCACAACTCGGTGTAGCGCGAGAAAAGGTGGATGGTGCCCTCGATCGCGATGCCGATCGCGACCACCGCCACCATCAGGGTGCCGGCGCTGAGCGGAATCCCCGCGATCGCCATGGAGCCGAGGACCGCGAGGACGGTCAGTACGCCCGGCAGCAGGGCGATGAACCCGCCCTTGACCGAGGTGAACATCAGTGACACGGCGACGAAGCCGAAGACCAGCAGCGCGCCGAGCGCAGCGGCCTGGCCCAGCAGCAGCGGCTCGGCGGCGGCATTGAGCAGCAGGTTTTCGCCGGAGACCACGGTGGCGATGCCGGGGCCGGCATAGTGCGCGACGGCCTTGCGCAACTCGCGGATGTGCAGGTTCAGGGTCGACGAGTCGCGCACGTTGTGCCGCACCACGATATTGGCGCGGCGGAAATCGTGGCTGACATAGGGTTCGAGATACTGGGGAGGCTGCAGCAGGAGATACTGGCTGACCATTTTGCGCGACGGCGGGATGCGGTAGGCTTCGAGTCGCCCGCCGGCGGCCTGCTGGTTGGTTTGCGAAACGATGTCGGCGAGCGAGATGCTGCGGTCGAAGACCTGCTGCTTGGCGATGAAGGCCTGGATGTCGGACAGCCGCTGCAGGTTGCCGGGCTCGCGAAAGCCTCCTTCGGCGCGGGCGTCCAGCGTGATGTAGAACACCCGGGCGCCGGCGACCTCTTCCTGCATGCGTTGCGATTCATGAACCAGGGGGCGGTCCGCGCGGAAGAAGCTCAGGGGGTCGGCGCTGATGCGCAGGCCGGAGGACTGCTGCACCAGGACCGCGAACAACACCGCGCTGAGCGCCAGCACCCACTGCGCCGGCCGCAGGTGCAGCATGCCGCTGAAGCGCGCCATCCGCCTGGAGAACCAGCCCGCGGCGGAAAATGCCGGCGGCCGTGCATGGCGCGGGCCGAATGCCGCGTAGAGCATCGGAACCAGCAGAAGCGTGATCAGCGCGTTGGCGAGAACGGCAAAGGTGGCGGCGAGGCCGAAATCGCGGATCAGCGGAATGCCCGAAAAGGCGGTGCAGGCAAAACCGAACGCCATTGTCAGCACCAGGAGCAGGGTTGGCGTGCCCAGCCTGCGGACCATGGCCTCGGTGGCGCGCGCGCGCCTGTCCTGCGGGTTTTCGTCGGCATCCAGATTCAGGCCATGGTGGTAGCCGGCGATCAGGCGCATGGACACGACGACTCCGAGCACAGTCACCAGCGAAGGCAGCATGGCGAACAGCATGTTCATCGGGATGCCGGCATGGCCGGCCATGCCGAAGGTCCACAGCAGGCTCAGCGCGGCAACGACGAGTGTCGTGACGGCGGCGAACACGCTGCGGAAAAAGCCGAACACGGCAATGAGCAGGACCAGTGCGGATGCCGGTGCCAGTACGCCCATGTCGCGCACGAGGCTCTGCCGCAGTTCCGCTTCGATGCGCGACGGCCCGACCTGGACCAGCGTGGGGAAGTGCTCGCGTGCAGGCGCCAGCACTCCCTCCAGCGCGGCGTTGATTTCCAGTCCGTTGCCGTTCCGCTCCCGCTCGCGCACTGAAACGCCGATGGCCAGCACCTTGCCGTCGGCGCTGATGATGTTGCGCGCGGCAATCGGGTCCTCCTGGGCGGCGAGCCGCGCGCGTTCGGCGTCCGCGGCGCTGGCGGGTGCGGTAACCAGCAGCGGTTGCGACTGCAACTGGCCCTCGACGCTGTGCACGCTGCGCGTCGTGAACAGGTCGTCGATGCGCTCGACGAAGGGCAGCTGCCGCAGCTCGTGGTGCAGGTGTTCCAGCGCCTGCAGCTTGGCAGGTGTCCACAACTGCTCGTCACGCAACAGGACGAAGCTGCGGTTGTCGGAGCCGAACTCGCGCGCGACCTGCAGATAGGCCTGGCGCTCGGGGCCTTCCCGGGGCAGCATCCGGTCAGGCCCGGTGTCGATGCTGACGCGCGAAATCCCCGAGGCGGCAAGCAGGCTGACGAGCAGCAGGAAGACCAGGCTCGCCAGCGGATAATCGATGCCGGTGCGCAGGAAACGCCGCAATGTGCTGTCGGGTTCCTGATTCATGGTTTTCCCGGAATGGCGGCAAATACGGCGGCCGGAACGTAGTCCGGCGAATGCACCCTGCGCTCGACCTTGAGCAGCGTGCGCCGGCCATCGCGCAGATCCTCCATGAGTATCATGTCCGGGCGCCAGATGCCGGATTCGTCGGGCCGGGGATCGCGGAAGGTCTGGCGTCTGGCCAGGCGCCCTTCGCTGTCCCGGTAATCGATCCGGCTGGTGAACAGGTTGTCCTTGCGCAGATAGATCCGCCGCTCGCGATATTCCGTGGCCCGTGCGATGGATTCGTCCGCCGGCAGCGCCCGCAGGACAAAATGCGGCACGCGGTCGAGATCATGGTCGTCATCGCGCTCGTAGGTGAAACTCCGTACCTGTTCCCCTTCGAGGTCGGCCACCGAGAAATTGGAACCGAAAACCGGGCTGGAGGCTGCCGCGCCGCGCCGCGTGCCGCCGCTCGCATCGCGGTCCACATAGATTGCCGTGCCCCTGGATTCAGCGGGTGTTTCCATCACCAGCAGGTCGGTGTTGCCGTTGGCGTCATGCCGCGCGTAGCGGCGTGCGGTACGCACGGTGTAACGGCCCTGGGAATCGCTCAGTACCAGCGTCTGTTCCTCATAGACCGAGGCGGGCGGCGCATGCCGCCGCAGCGACTCCTCCATCAGTTCGCGGCCGCTTTGCGATCTCGCCGTTGTGGCGAGACCGGCCGTCAGCAGCAGCAGGGCCAGCGCGGCGGGTTTCATGAGCCGATTCATGAGCCACTTCCCGCGCGCGCGCGGATGCTGTCGACAATGGCCCGGGCGAGTTCGCCGAACACGGTGCTCATGGCGCCGACCAGCGCGTCGTAGTCGCCTGCCCCGGCCGCCGGGCCGGTGAAAGACGCCTCCGGGCTGGCCAGCAGCGCTCCGTCCGCGCCGCGCGTGATCCACCAGCGCGCAGCAAGTCTTACCGGTCCATTCGCTTCGCGCTCGAAGCGCTGCACGTCCACCTCGACGCGGTAGTCCGGCTGCACGGCAATCTGGAAGGGCGCGGCGAGCACGCGGTCGCCCGGCAGCTGCCGCCCGAGGTTTTCGGTCAGGACGCGCGTCATGTCGTCGCGCAGGTTGCCGCCCCATTGCTCGAGTTCGCTCATTTGCAGGCGATTGTCGCTGCCGCGGGTGACGATCTGGGGACGGTCGAGGTAGGGCGGCAGCCTCAGGTCGGTGATGACCAGCGTGACCGGCCTTGCGGCCCGCGGTGCGGCGTCTTTGGCCGCGACGGGCGGCGCCTCGGCCACGGGCGCCAGCGTATAGAAGCGCGTTGCCGGGCCGGAGGAGCATCCGGCGAGCAGGACGAGGGCGGCCAAGGCTGTCATCAGTTGCGGGCGCAGGATGGTCATCACGGTTCTTTCGCCGGCGGTTTGCCAAGCAGCAGGGCTTGCGGATTGCGTTCCAGCATGTCGACCAGGTTGCGCAGTGAGCGCGAGGTTTGCGTCAGCTCCTGGGTCAGGCGCAGGGCGTGAAAATACAGCGGTGATTCGGGAGCGATGGCGCCATCGACCAGGGCCATGGTCACCTTCGATTTCTCCAGCGCCGCACGCGCGGCGACCAGGGTCTGTTCGAGGTTTGCGGCTATCGGTTCGGCGTGGCTGTCGACCGCGCGCAGGATGACGCGCAGGCTGGCGAGCGACGCGGACAGGTCGGCCAGCGAGCTCTGCAACTGCGGCCCGTTGAGCAGGGTATTGGTGCCCTTCAGCGTTTCGTGGAGTTCGGCGCCGATATTCACGAGATCGATGCTGTCGATTTTCTCCATGATGCTCGACGCCGAAACCATGGCCTGTTCGAAGTTTGCGCCGCGGACGGTCGGCAGCTCCGGCTCCGGACGTTCAACGCGGGCAAGTTTCAGCGGCGATTTCGGCTGCATCACGAGGTCGACGAACAGCTGGCCGGTCAGCATGTTGCCGGTCTGCAGGCGCGCGCGCAGGCCACGCTTGACCAGGGCCTCGAAGGCCTCCCTCGGGGCGCGCCGCATCAGGGCGCCGCGCTCGAGGATGCGTTCGGGTTCGATCTCGACCACTACCGGGATGCGGAATGCGCCGTTGCGCTCCTCGTATTCCAGACGCACGTCGACGACCGAGCCGACTTTGATGCCCTTGAATTCGACCGGCGCGCCGACGTTCAGCCCGCGTACGGAATCCTCGAAAAAGAGCACGAAGCGGACCTTGCTTGTGTACGACAGGTCCTTGATCGATTTCAGGTCGTTGTGCAGGGTAAACACCAGGCCGGCGGTGTTCTCGTCGCCGGCTTCCTGCGGATCGGGCGTGTCGAAGGCGATCCCGCCGAACAGCACCGACTGCACCGACTCGGTTTTCAGCCGCATGCCGTCGGGCCCCATGGAGAGATCGATGCCGCTGCTGTTCCAGAAGCGGGTATTGCTGCGCACCAGGCCGTCGAACGGCTCCCGGACAAAGGCATGGATCAGCACGCTGCGGTAGTCGTTGGCCATCTCGTGGCCGAGCACCTCGCCGGCGACGATGCCCTGGTAATGCAGCGGCGAGCCGCGGTCGATCGAGCCGAGCTGGCGCGCGATCAGCGTGATCTGCTTGCCGGCCATCTCGGAGTGCACCACGGGCGGGGTCTCGAGGCCGACGAACAGCGTCTGGGCCGCGCCCTGGCCCGGCTCGATCTCGATGTAGGCGCCCGAGAGCAAGGTGCCGAGGCCGGAAATCCCGCGTGCGCTGAGCGTCGGCCGCACCACCCAGAAACGCGTGTCGCGGCGCAGGAACTGGGCGGCGTCCTTGTTCAGCCGGGCGCGCACTTCCACCCGCGAGAAATCCTGGCTGAAGCTCACGCTCTCGACGATGCCGATGCTGAGGCTCTTGTACTTGATGCGGGTCTTGTCGATTTCGATGCCGTCCGCGGTGCGGAAGGTGATGGTGACCAGCGGGCCCTGGTCGGTCAGGGTGCGCACGACCAGCCAGGCGCCGATCAGCGCGGTCAGGAGCGGAATCAGCCAGATCAGCGACGGCCCGCCGCGCTCGGTCACCACGGGTTCCTTCACCGCGTCTCCCCCGTGCCGGTTCCGGCCGCGCGATCCCAGACCAGGCGGGGGTCAAAACTGTGGGCGGCCATCAGGGTCAGCACCACGGCGGCACCGAAGAAGCTGGCGCCGACGCCGGGATACAC
>CAIZKA010000350.1 GCA_903933395.1 uncultured beta proteobacterium
ATTGACGCGTAAACAGCCAAGCTTGGAAGCAAATTCCGCCCGTGAATCGGGCAAACGCATCGCCGGAACGAGACAGACCTATGAAACAGACTATCCAGAAATGTCGCGCAGTTGCGGTCGGCCTGGCCCTGCTGATGGCCGGCGGGTTCTGCGGCAGCGCATTGGCCCAGTTGGGGAAGGCCCCGGACGAGCCGCAAGCACGCTCGCGCGCCGAGACCGGCGCAACCAAACCCTGCGTCGAGTGCCACGAAGGCTTCTACGCCATCACCAAGACCAAACACGGCGTCAAGGGCGACGCCCGCACGCCGGCCGCGACCGGCAAGTCGATCACCGGCGATCCCGCCGACGCCATGTGCGGCGCCTGCCACGGCGACCTGACCGAACACAACAAGAAACCGCGCACGCCGGGCCTGGTGCCGGTTACCTTCGGCAAGAAATCCGCTCCCGAACCGCAGAACGAGGCCTGCCTGGCCTGCCATGAATCCGGCGCGCGCATCCACTGGCAGGGCAGCAAGCACCAGCAGACCAAGCAGTCCTGCGCCAGCTGCCACCGCGTGCATGCCTCCAAGGATCCGGTGATGGTGACCGAAACCCAGGCCAGCGTCTGCTTCGAATGCCATCAGGATCGCCGTGCGGAACTGCACCGGATGTCGACCCACCCGACCAAGACAGGCTTCTTCGGCTGCTCGTCCTGCCACGCCTCGCACGGCTCGACGACGCGCGCCTCGCTGCAGAAGAACTCGGTGAACGAAACCTGCTACACCTGCCATGCGCAGATGCGCGGCCCCTTCCTCTGGGAGCATCGTTCGGCGCAGGACGACTGCACCAACTGCCACAACCCGCACGGCACCAATAACGCGCCCATGCTCAAGACGCGCATGCCCTACCTGTGCCAGCAGTGCCATCAGGATCGCGACAACCACTCCAACACCGCATTTGGCAGCCAGTCATTACCGTTCGGGGCCAACGTCGCCAATACCAACGCCCGACGGGTTGTGGGCAACTCCTGTACCAACTGCCACATGAAGGTTCATGGCAGCAACCATCCCTCCGGCGCGCGCCTGCAGCGCTAACGGGCATGACTTTGAGAAACAGCTCCGAGTATGAAAGCCACGCCCGTTCCCCTCACCCCCAGCCCCTCTCCCGCAAGCGGGCGAGGGGAGCATCGAGAGCCGCTTCGCGTCTTTCAAGTTAAAGCAAACATTGCCCATAGGTGATGCCATGAAACAGAAAAATTTCGCGCCGCTCCGTCGCCGTACCGTGGTCCTCGCGGTCGGCGCCGCCCTCGCCGCGCTGGCCGCTGCGCCTTCCTTTGCCGATACCGTGCTCACGGCCCGGCTGTTCCGAGACTCCGACGTGCTGTTTCGCGACGCCGACATGTCGCGCTGGTCGGAAAACTATGTCGAGCTGGGCGTCGGCTACAACTCCCATGATTCCTACCGTTTCGGCCAGTTTTCGGGCCTGACCGACCAGGGTGCCTTTCCGCTCGCCGGCTTCAACTGGTTGTCCCGCAACGAGGCCAACGACGCGCAATACTGGCAGGTCCACGGCTCCACCCTGGGCCTCGATTCGCGCAAGCTGCAAGCCGAGGGCGGCATCCAGGGCCGCTGGACCGCATCGTTCAATTTCGATCAAATCAAGCGCTCGCAATGGGATACCACGTCATTCATCCATGACGGACTGGGCAGCAACAACCTGACCCTGCCCGCGGCATTCGTGGCGGCCGGTGCCACCGACACCGCGAATATCAATCCGCGATTGCGGAGATTCAACATCGAACAGGAACGCGACATCTATCGCGTCGGCCTGGCCGGTTGGCTGGGCAAGGAATGGGACTTCAAGGTCAACTACCGCGAGGACCATCGCGACGGTACCCGGCTGACCGGGGTTCCGTACAGCTTTGGCGGCGGTGGCGGCCGCGCCGTCATCGTCCCCTACGAAATCGACGACCGCACCCGGCAGATGGAAGCCATCCTCTCCTACACCACCAAAGTGGCCCAGCTGCAGGTCGGCTATACCTATTCGAAATTCGACAACGACCTGAACTCCTTCAACGTGCGCAACCCGTTCACGGCCGTCGTCGGAAATACCGAGGGCCGAATGTCCCTGGCGCCGAGCAATAATTTTCATCAGATCTACGCCAACGCCGGCTACAACTACAGCAAGAGCACGCGCCTGACGGCCAAGCTCTCCTACAGCATCGCGCGCCAGGACGAGAACTTCCTTCCCTATTCGGCGAACCTCGCCACCGGCGCAGCGGGCAATGTTACGCCGCGCACTTCGCTCGACGGCAAGGTGGTCAGGACCCTGCTCGATGTGGCCCTGACGACCAAGCCGATCGACAAGATGAACCTCAAGGTCGCCTACCAGTACAACGACAGCGACAACCAGACGCCGGTTGCCAACTACACCTATCTCAGCCGGGATGCGATTGCCTCCAGCACCACGACCATGCGCCGCAATGCACCCTTAAGCACCACCGAGCAGAAGTTCTCGGTCGACGGCGACTATGAAATCGCCGCAAAGACCATCCTGCGCGCCGGCCTCGAACGCAAGCACGTCGACTACTCCCTGCACGACAAGCTTTACACAAACCCGGCAGATCGCGACTACACCAACACCGACAAGTTTTCCGTCGAACTGCGCCGCCCGGTTTCCGACGAGTTTCTCGGCAGCGTCGGCTATACCTATACCCAGCGCCGCGGTTCGGACTACGACAAGAACAATTACTTCCAGAATACCTACTGGAGCGATGCGTTCAAAACTGCCAACCGGATGACTGCGCACCCGAGCATGCGCTCCTTCCTGTACGCCAACTACGACGAGGACCGGATCCGCACCGGCGGCAACTGGACCGCCTCGGAAACCGTCAGCCTGCAGGCTGCCGTCGATAATTACCGGCGCACGGCGAAAGGACCGCACTGCAGCGCGGTCGTCGATCCCAGCATCCCGGCTACTGTGTCCACGACACTGCCGGACACCTGCCTCGGCCAGACCCTGGCCCAGGGAACCAGCGTCAGCCTCGATGTGCAGTGGCAGCCAGCGGAGAACCTGACGACCTTCGCCTTCGGCAACTACGGCGAAACCGGGACCACGCAGCAGGGGCGAAGCTGGGCCCGGACCACAGCCACAACGTTTGTCGGCAATACAGCCGGCACCCTGGCCAATAACTGGTCTGCCGACGTGATGAATCGAGATGCCACGATCGGCTTCGGCCTCAAGTGGCAACCTGCGGAGCTCTGGGATGTGGGCGGAACCTATGTGTACAACTACGGTACCGGCCTGTCTTCGATAAAGACCGGACCGGGCATAGCCCCGGTGGCGACGTCGATGCCGGAAACCCATAACAGGCTGAACACCCTGCAGCTTTTTGCCAAGTGGGACTACAGCAAACAGCTCTCGTGGCGCTTCAATTACCTCTACGAAAACCTCCAGTCCAGCGACTGGGCCTACGACAACCTGACTCCGACCTCGATCGACCAGGTTCTGCTGACCGGCCAGAATTCACCACGCTACAGCAACCACGTCTTCGGCGTCTCGGCGGTGGTCAAGAGCTGGTAAGTCCGCCAGGCATCAAGCAAACAGGCCGCTACGAGCGGCCTGTTTCACTTGGTGACGGCATCAGCGCGGCGCGCGTTCCCCGTCGTTTAGCCGCGCGACAAAATCCATTGCACCAGATTGCGCAGATCGGCGGCATCCCTGGCCGGCGGCGGTTCGTGGTCTTCGTCGCCACCGTCCTCGACCTTGACCGCCTTTCTTGCCGAAAGATGCTTGATCAAGGCGTCCTCGGCATCGGCCTTGCCCTTGTACTTCTGCGCTATTTTCTTGTAGGAAGGGGCTTTCTTGGTTTTCTCGACCGAGTGGCACTTGTAACAGTTGCCCGCCTTGGCCAACGCCTCTGCCGCATCGTCATTCGCGGCCAGTGCCGCGGGCGAGTGCGCGGCGAGCACCAGCGCCCCCGCCGCAACGGCTTTTCGCATAACATCGCCACAGACCAGAGTCCACGTCATCAATATGTCATTACCTTTTGATATAAAGCAATATTACCGCATTGTTCCCAGCCTGTCGCTGGCGCTGGCGCTGGTGTCGGGACTCGTCATGGCGCCGACCGGCGATGCAGATGCTGCGCCGCCAACTGCCAAACAGAAAGCCAAGGCCGCTGCGGCCACGTCGAGCCCTGCGAAACAGAAAACCAGGGCGGCTGCACCGGCGGTGCTCGATCCCGTCACCGAACTCGAGATCATCAGCGGCGAGGCGATTACCCTGCATAACGCGCTGGACGCCAATCCCGATGACACGCAGGCGCAGCAGAAGCTTGCCGAACTCGCGCTGCGCGCTGCACGCGCCGCGGAACGCTCTCTCTCGCGCGGCGACGAAAACCTGTTCACCGCCTATCGGGCGCAGTTCAAGAAGCACTTCGGCGGAACCCGTCCCGGCCTCGAAGCCATGGCCAAACGCGGCATCGGCGCCGCCGAATACGCGCTCGGCGCACTCGCGCTGCACGGCATCCTCACAGAACGCAACGTCGAGCGCGCCTGCGCACACTTTGCCGCGGCGCTCGACAAGGGCTTCGGCGGCGCGAAGTTCCGCCACGCCCAGTGCATCGAGGAGAGCGATCCGGCGCGTGCCTGGGCGCTGATGCAGGAGGCCGCCGATTCAGGGCATGTCGGCGCCATCGAACGGCTCGGCCGCATCTGCCTCGAAGCGGAACCGCCCGATGCGCCCTGCGCCTATGCCCGCATGGAACGCGCCTCCCGCGAGGGCCGCCTCAGCGCCACCACGCTGCTCGGCTGGATGCATGCCGAAGGCATCGGCGGCAAGGTGGATCTGGCGCGCGCCGCACGCTATTACCGCGAAGCGGCGGAGAAGGGCGAGCCTTCGGCGCGCAACAACCTCGGCGAACTTTACGAAACCGGGCGCGGCGTCGCCAAGGACCCGGCCAAGGCCTTCGACTACTACCTGGCAGCGGCCGCAACCGGATTTCCGCCGGCCCAGTTCAACGTCGGACGGCTCTACGCGACCGGCAAGGGAACGGCGAAGAACCTGCCTGAAGCAAGGCGCTGGCTGGGCGAGGCGGCAAAGGCCGGAGTGCCCCCCGCGCAGCAGATACTCGACTTCCTCGACCAGGAAGCCGAAGCAGGGAAATAGACCTGACGCGCCGTCCGGCGCACCCGGCCTGAACCTGCACTCGCCGTCATCGATCGATGCCAAATAGATTCCTCGCCTGCCTCGCCCTGCTGCTGCTTGCAGGCTGTGCCGCCGTCCCGGTCCCTCCCGGAACCCTGCGCGATGCCGACCATCCGCTCGCCGGCCGCCTGTGGGATGCCGGCACGCAAAGCTTCATCGACGAAGCCGGACTGCTGCGCCGCGCCGCCGCCGCCGAAGCGCTGCTGCTGGGCGAAACCCATGACAACCCGGAGCACCATCGTTTGCAGCTCAGGATCCTGCAGGCGCGCCTTGCCGCCGGCGCCCGGCCGGCGCTGCTCATGGAACAGTTCGATAGCGACCAGCAGGCCGCGCTCGACGACGCACGTCGCAGTAGCAAGGATCTGGCGCCGCTGATGCGCGGCTGGGATTGGCGGCTCTATCAGCCACTGGTGGCGCTGGCCGACACGGCGCAGCTGGCCCTGGTGGCGGCCAACCTGCCGCGCGCTGCGACGCGGCCGGTGGTGCGCGAGGGCTACGCGACGCTGGCAGCCGGTGAGGTGCAGCGCCTCGCCCTCGAGCAGGTCTGGGACGAGGCGCGGCAAGCTTACATGACCGGCCTGATCGAAGCCTCGCATTGCGGCATGGTGACGCCGCCGCTGCGCGAAGGCCTGGTGCGCGCCCAGCGCCTGCGCGATGCGACGCTGGCCGATTCAGGGCTGGGACAGATCGATGCCGGCGTGATTTTCATTCTCGGTCGCGGCCACGCCCGGCGCGATGTCGGCGTACCGCTGTACCTCACCGCGCGGCGTCCTGCTACCCGGATTCTGTCCGTGGGTTTCGTGGAAGTCGACGCACAGAAGACGGCGCCGACGCACTACGACACCGAGCGCGTCGGCAACATCGTCCCCTACGACATTCTCTGGTTCACCCCGCGCGCCGAACGACCCGATCCCTGCATGGCGTTCGGCAAATCGGCATAGGGGACGGCCAATAGGCCGCACCCCTGCCACACCACCCGGCATGCGGG
>CAIZKA010000351.1 GCA_903933395.1 uncultured beta proteobacterium
GAAGTGGCATCGAGCGCGGCAAAGCACAGGGTTGCGCCGAGCATCAGCAGCACGGCAAAGCCGACCTTGCGGCGGGCTTCAGGCAAGGTCCGCGATCCAGCTATTCAGCAGTGTGCGTGCGACGGGAATCAGTTCGCCGGCGGCAATGCCGACAGGTCCAACGCCGCTTGCGGCGAGCGCGTCGGCCGCCGCGCCGTGCAGATGCACGGCGCCGCTCAAGGCGGCGTCGGCCGGCCAGCCCTGTGCCAGCAGCGCGCCGATGAAGCCGGAAAGCACGTCGCCGGTGCCGCCCGAGGCCAGCCCGGGATTGCCGTTGGCATTGATGCGCCAGCGGCCGTCGGGATGGGCGATCACGGTGCCGCAGCCCTTCAGCGCTACGTGAGCCTTGAAGCGCTGCGCGAGTTTCAGCGCGGCGCCGACGCGGTCGGCTTGCACCGCTTCGGTGGTGCTCGCCAGCAGTCGCGCGGCTTCGGCAGGATGCGGTGTGAGTAGTGTCGGTGCGGCACGGCGTGCTATGAGCGCAGCAAGTACCGGATGGGCGGCGAATAGGTTCAGCGCATCGGCGTCGAGCAGCAACGGAAAGTCGGCGCTGGCGATACGGCGAACAATCGCCAGAGCGGCGTCGGAGGCACCCAAGCCGGGGCCGACGACGGCAACGGTGGCATGGTCCAGGGCGTTGTCCGCGCTGCGCAGCATCAGCTCGGGTTGCAGCGGATCGACCACCAGCGGCTGCAGAAGGCCGACAAACACCCGTCCGGCACCGAGTTGCAGTCCGGCGCGCGCGGCCAGCAGCGCCGCGCCCGTCATGCCGGCGGTGCCGCCGATCACGGCCAGCGAGCCGTAACTGCCCTTGTGGCTGTTGCGCAAGCGCGGTTTGAGGCAGTCGCGGAAATCGTCGACGGCGAGAAGGGCGCCGGAAAATTTATCGAGGCGCAGGCCGAGATCGACCACGCTCACCTCGCCGCAATGATCGGGGCCTTCGAGCGTGTACAGCCCGGGCTTGCCGCCGATGAAACTGATCGTATGCGTGGCGCGGACCGCTACACCGAGGACGCGCCCGGTGTCGCCATCGAGGCCGCTGGGAATGTCGAGGGCAAGCACCGGTCCCTCAAAGGCATTGATGCGTTCTATGAGATCGGCATAGGGGCCGGAAATCGGCCGCCCAAGGCCGATACCGAACAGGCCGTCGACCACCAGTCCGTAATCTCCCTTGGGCACTTTGCCGCCGGGGCCGACGACGACGTCGATTCCCTGCTGCTTGAGCACGTGCGCCATCACGATCGCATCGCCACCGTTGTTGCCGGGGCCGGCAAGGGCCAGCACGCGGGCGCGGCGATTCTTGAGCAGTCGCAGGGCGAGCTCCGCGGCGGCGCGACCGGCGCGCTCCATCAGTGGCGGCACGACGCTGCCGTGGCGCGTTTCAATGTCGCGCAGCTCTGCACTGCGCAATAGCGGGATCGTCATGGCGCGATTGTAACCGTCAAGCCAATTCCGGAAGCGACGCGACTCGATAGCCCTGGTGTTCCAGTTGTTCGCGCAGATGCCGAGCAACGGCGACCGCGTCGGGGTTGTCGCCATGGACGCAGATGCTGCCGATCGGTGTAGGGACGCGGGTACCGTCGGTGGCGATCAGCGCGCCCGCATCAAGCATGGCCAGCACATGGGCCAGGCAGGCGGCCGGGCCGTGGATCATGGCGTCGGGCCGCGCGCGCGGCACCAGCTGGCCGTCCGGCAGGTAGGCCCGGTCGGCAAAGATTTCCTCGACTACCGCAAGGCCGGCGGCACGGCCTGCCAGCATCAGTTGCGACGCGGCCGGCGCCAGCAGGATCAGCGTGCGATCGACGGCGCGCATTGCCCGGCAAATCGTGTCGGCCACGCTGCGGTCGACACAGGCGAGATTGTTCAGGGCGCCGTGCGGCTTCACGTGCGTGATGCGCGTTGCTTCAAGGGCCGCGATGCCGGCCAGCGCGCCGATCTGGAACGCAATCTGGCTTTCCAGTTCTGCCGGCGACATCGCCATGGCGCGACGGCCGAAGCCCTGCAGGTCGGGATAGCTCGGATGGGCGCCGATCGAAACGCCGCGCTCCTTCGCCAGGCCCACGGTGCGGCGCATTGTGTTCGGGTCGCCGGCATGGCCGCCGCAGGCGATGTTGGCCGAGGCGACGATATCCAGCATGGCCGCATCGTCGCCCATCTGCCCGGGCCCGAAGCCTTCGCCGAGGTCGGCGTTGAGGTTAATTGTTTTGCCTGGCATCAATCACTCCGTCTACCAGATTGGCGCCATACAGGGCGTCGAAATCGAATTCCGCAGCGTCCGGAACGATGCTGGCAATGCATTCCGCGAGTGCTGTTGCTGCTCGTCGCCGTGCAGCCAGCGCCTCTTCGATGTCGACTTCGACAAAGCGCAGCGTTTGTCCTGGACCGGCATGAGCCAGGCGCGGCAGATCGGCGCCGATCACGGTGGCGATTTTCGGGTAGCCGCCTACGGTCTGGCAGTCGGCCAGCAGGATGATGGGGCGGCCGTCGCCGGGGACCTGAATCACGCCCGGCGTGACGGCATCCGAAACGATGTCGGCGCCCAATGCCGGATCGTGCTCGAGGCGCGGCCCGTCGAGGCGCAGGCCCATGCGGTCGACCTCGCGGCCGACGGTGAATTCGTCGTTGATGAAGTGCGCCCACGCCGCGTCGGTGAAATACTCGCGCTGTGGACCGGGCAGTATTCGCAAAGGACCGCTGGCCGGGCACGGGGGCTGCGGCAGGCGTCGTTGAATCGCCGGGGTGCCAGCGCCGACTCCCATACAGTCGCCCGCCAGCAGGACGCGGCCCTCGATGCCGCCGAGTCCGGCACGCGCATACGTCGAGCGGCTGCCGAGCACCGCAGGCACATCGAAGCCGCCGTGAACGGCCAGATAGCCGATGCGGCTGCGCAGGCCGCCGGTGACCAGAATCTCGTCCGCGGCCAGGGCATGGCTGCGCCAGTTGCAGGCCTCGCGCCATTGGCCGGCGGCATCCTGTATCCGCGCCGAGAATTCGCCGGCCAGCGCGATCGTTACCGGTATTTGCGCACGCAAACTTGGGCCGAGCAGGTGTACTTCCAGAGCGACGGTTCCGGGCGGGTTGCCGGCCAGTGCATTGGCGATGGCCAGCCACTCGACATCCAGCGCGCCGGACAGCGGCACGCCCAGATGCCGGTAGCCGTGGCGTCCTGCATCCTGAAGGCTGGCCGGCACTCGACACTCAAGGACTTCGATCATGCGACCTGCCACTCCTTGCGTCCGGCTTTTCCGGCTGCAACATCGGCAGCAAGGCACTCGAATTCGTCGCGACCGACCGGCGCAAAACGCAGGGTGTCGCCGGGCGCGAGCAGAGCCGGGCGGGCGGCGTCCGCCAGATCGAACAGGCGCACCGGCGTGCGTCCCAGCAGATGCCAGCCGCCCGGGCTCGCCCACGGGTACACGGCGGCCTGCGCGCCAGCGATGGCGAGGCTGTTGGCGGGGACGGCAGTGCGCGGCGTAGTGCGGCGCGGCAGCCGCAGCCATTCCGGCAACTCGCCAAGGTAGGGGAAGCCCGGCAGGAAGCCGATCAGGAAGACGCGCAGTTCCGTGGCGCAAATTGCTTCGATCACGGCGGCTTCGCTGCGCCCGGTGGCGCGTGCAACGTCCGCCAGATCGGGGCCGAACTCGCCGCCGAATACCACCGGGATGTTCCACCGTGTCGCCAGCGCCGCCTTTCCGGCAGGCGCCTGTGCCGCCTGCAGAAGCTGCGCGATCAGGACTTCCCGATCCAGCAGCAATGGATCGAAATGCACCGTCAGCGAGCGGTAGGTGGGCACCACGTCGCTTATGCCCTCCAGCTTCATGGCAGCCAGGGCATCGCGCGCCGCCATGACTTTTGCATTGAGCGCCTGGTCGATGCGGTTCCCGAATTCGAGCGTCAGCGCCCCGTCACCGAGAGCGAGGATGCGTGGTTTCATCCCACCATGCGCTGCGGCAGCCAGGTGATGATGGCGGGGAAGGCGTAGAGCAGGCCCACCGCGGCGACCATGAGAAAGAATGCCGGCATCGCGGTACGTGCGATCCACGGCAACTGCTTGCCGGTCATGCCCTGGATGACGAACAGGTTGAAGCCGACCGGCGGCGTGATCTGCGCCATTTCGACCACCACCACGAGGAAAATGCCGAACCAGATCAGGTCGATGCCGGCGGCGACGATGGTGGGCTGGATCACGGCGATGGTCAGCACCACCATCGAAATGCCGTCGAGGAAGCAGCCGAGAATAATGAA
>CAIZKA010000352.1 GCA_903933395.1 uncultured beta proteobacterium
TACTTCTTCGGATCCTTGCCGTCCCACACCACGCCGTCGATCATCTTGTGGCTGCGCATGTCGCTCTTCGGCACGCTGACGCCCGCAGCCGTGGCCGCCTGCCTGTAGATGTCGATGCGATTCACCTTCTTCGCCACGGCGAGGTAGTCGGGTTCTTCCTTGATCAGGCCCCAGCGCTTGTGCTGGGTCATGAACCACATGGCATCCGACAGGTAGGGGAAGGTGACGTTGCCGTCGTTGAAGAACTTCATCGCGTTCTTGTCGTCCCAGGTCTTGCCCAGGCCGTTGTTGTAGCGGCCGAGCATGCGCGCCACGATCACGTCGGCATCGGTATTGACGTAGGCCTTGTTCGCCACGGTGTCGGCGGTCTTCTGCTTGTTGGCGAGCGAGGCGTCGATCCAGCGGCCGGCGTCGATGATGGCCGCCGTCATCGCACGTGCCGTGTTGGGGTTCCTGGCGACGAACTCGGCCGTGGTGCCGAGCACCTTCTCCGGGTGGTCGACCCAGATGTCCTGCGTCGTCACCGCGGTGAAGCCGATGTTGTCCACGATGGCGCGGTTGCCCCAGGGTTCGCCGACGCAGTAGCCGTCCATGTTGCCGACGCGCATGTTGGCGACCATCTGCGGCGGCGGAACGGTGATGGTCTTGACGTCCTTGAAGGGGTCGATGCCGTGCGCCGCCAGCCAGTAGTAGAGCCACATGGCATGGGTGCCGGTGGGGAAGGTGTGGGCGAAGGTGTATTCGCGTTCCTTCTTGGCGATCAGCTTGGCCAGCGCGGCGCCGTCGGTGGCGCCCTTGTCCTTCAGCTGGTTCGACAGCGTGATGGCCTGGCCGTTCTGGTTGAGCGTCATCAGCACGTTCATGTCCTTCTTCGGCCCGCCGATGCCCAGCTGCACGCCATAGACCAGGCCGTAGAGCACGTGGGCGGCGTCGAGTTCGCCATTCACCAGCTTGTCGCGCACGGAGGCCCAGGAGGCTTCCTTGGTCGGGATGATCTTGATGCCGTATTTCTCGTCGAACTTGTTCACCGCGGCCATGACCACGGACGAGCAGTCGGTGAGGGGGATGAAGCCGATGCGCACTTCCTTCTTCTCGGGCGCATCGGAACCGGCGGCCCAGGCGCCGGACCGCACTCCGGGCGGCACCAGGCTCATGAGCGCGGCTCCTCCGGCAAGCTGCAGGAAATCGCGCCGCGATGGGCCGGTCGCGGCCGGGGCAGGAAGCTCGACCGTGGGGGTGGCGACGCTGGTCGCGGACAGATTGCTGAGTTCGTCTTCATGGCTCATTTCGATCTCCGTAAAAATGACGTTCGGCTGGAACAATCCCACCAGGGGATACCGTCCCCGGCTTCACGCCGGAGACATAAAACAAAAACGGCGCCCGTTGCGCATCTCCGGGAACAAATCCCTCGAGACGCAACAGACACCGTTGTCATTTGCACCGGACCGCCTTTGATCCGGTACTCGGGTTTTACTTAGCAACCGCTGTGCCATGTCCCCGCAGAATCCGCGGAAGGCTTGTGAACATGGGTGATTCGGGCTGAGAGTCGGCGCCGGCGAGACGGCGACCGAAGCCGATTGTTGCACCGCAATAGCGCACCACGGGCATCCGGCGCACCGGAACGGGGCGCGACTTAGA
>CAIZKA010000353.1 GCA_903933395.1 uncultured beta proteobacterium
CCAGCACACCGCGAGAATCGCGCCGGATTGGATGACGATTTCGAACAGCTTGCCGCGCTCGTCGTTGAAATGCAGCAGATCTCCGGCGAGGATCAGGTGGCCGGTGGACGAGACGGGAAGGAACTCGGTGAAGCCTTCGACGAGGCCGAGAATCAGCGCCTGCAGCAGGGGGTGGAAATCCATGTCGGAAGAATAAATTGGCGCCGGGGAAGGGCGCCGAGTCTAGCACGCGGCGGTGTCTGCCTCCAGCCGCGCCAGCCAGTCCAGCGCGGCGTCGCGGTCGTTGCCGCACATCTCGACCGAGGGTTGCAGGCCCGAGCAGCACGACGGCCGCCGCGAACTGCCGAACAGCGTGCAGCGGTAGTCAGGCGCCAGATGCACGCAAGCCACGCCGGCGGGCTTGTCCAGGGTGCTGATGGAAGGCGCGATGCAGCAGGCGCCACAGCCGGGTCGGCAGTTCATGGTCGCCGTGTCGCCAGCGCCGACTTTTAGCGTGGAGTAACTCGTTCGGAGCGACGGGTGACAGTCGAGCGAAGCGAGCCGATTGGTAGCCCCCCGTGAGGGGGGATGGGGGGGCGGGCCTTCAATTTGCCTTTTGCGTGTTTCATCTTCTGAGGGTCGAGCTCGATGCCATCCGCGTTACGAAGCCTTGTAGATTTCGCTGCCGGCCTTGACGAACTCCACCGACTTGACCTCCATGCCCTTGTTCAGAGCCTCCTGCTCCGAGACGCCCAGCTTCGCCGCGTAGTCGCGCACGTCCTGGGTGATCTTCATCGAGCAGAAGTGCGGCCCGCACATCGAGCAGAAGTGGGCCAGCTTGGCGCCATGCTGGGGCAGGGTCTCGTCGTGGAATTCGCGCGCCTTGTCGGGGTCCAGCCCGAGGTTGAACTGGTCTTCCCAGCGGAACTCGAAACGCGCCTTGGACAGCGCGTTGTCGCGCACCTGGGCGCCAGGGTGCCCCTTCGCCAGGTCGGCGGCATGCGCGGCGATCTTGTAGGCCATGATGCCGTCCTTGACGTCGTTCTTGTCGGGCAGGCCCAGGTGTTCCTTGGGCGTCACGTAACAAAGCATGGCCGTGCCGTACCAGCCGATCATTGCCGCACCGATGGCGCTGGTGATGTGGTCGTAGCCGGGAGCAATGTCCGTGGTCAGGGGGCCGAGCGTGTAGAAGGGCGCCTCGCCGCACAGGCGCAGCTGCTCGTCCATGTTGAACTTGATCATGTGCATCGGCACGTGGCCGGGGCCTTCGATCATCACCTGCACGTCGTGCTTCCAGGCGATCTTGGTGAGTTCGCCCAGCGTTTCCAGTTCGCCCATCTGCGCCGCGTCGTTGGCGTCGTAGATCGAGCCGGGACGCAGGCCGTCGCCGAGGCTGAAGGCGACGTCATAGGCCTTCATGATTTCGCAGATGTCCTCGAAGTGGGTATAGAGGAAATTCTCCCTGTGGTGCGACAAACACCACTTGGCGAGAATCGAGCCGCCGCGGCTGACAATGCCGGTCATGCGCTTCGCGGTCATCGGCACATAGCGCAGCAGCACACCGGCGTGGATGGTGAAGTAATCGACGCCCTGCTCGGCCTGCTCGATCAGGGTGTCGCGGAAGATTTCCCAGGTCAGGTCCTCGGCCTTGCCGTCCACCTTTTCCAGCGCCTGGTAGATCGGCACGGTGCCGATCGGCACCGGGGAATTCCTCACGATCCATTCGCGCGTCTCGTGGATGTTCTTGCCGGTCGAGAGGTCCATGACCGTGTCGCCGCCCCAGCGGATCGCCCAGGTCATTTTGTCGACTTCGTCCTGGATGGTCGAAGCCAGCGGCGAGTTGCCGATGTTGCAGTTGATCTTGGTCAGGAAGTTGCGGCCGATGA
>CAIZKA010000354.1 GCA_903933395.1 uncultured beta proteobacterium
GATCGACTTGATGCCGCCCATGATGCCGCTGCACAGGACCAGGTTCTCGCCGGCTGTGGTGATGCGCGCCAGTGCCATGTCCTTGCGCTCGGTGCAGTGGAAATCGCGCTCAATGGCCGCCGCAGTATCCATGTTGTCGAGACCGACATACGGCGTCGCGTCGAGGAATTCGATTGATTCGTGGGAGATCTTCAGCAGCGTCCACTGCGCGGCCAAGCCGTACAACACGATGTGGTCGTAGCCGAGACGCTTGGTGAAGGCGGGGAAATAGTCGCCCGCGCTGGCATCGAGAAAGGCGTAGCTGTCGGGCGAACGGCTGGTGAAATTACCGCGCGTAGCGGAGGGCATGCTGCCGGTCAGGGTGCCGGCGCCGAAGATCAGCGGAACCTCGGGATCGAGGGCGTCCTTTTCTTCGTCCAGCAGGTTGTAGAGCAGCACCATGTTGGCGCCGCGGCCGCCGAGAAAGCTGCGCATGATGTCCGCGGGCAGGTATTTGCTGCGGGTTTCGCGGCGCTCCAGATCGACGAAGAGCACTGCGCCCTGGGTCGGGTACTGCGGCGCATCGTGCATGCGCGCGCACAAGAGATCCACTTTGGTCCTGACGCTCATCACCCAGCCTCCATCAAGTCAATTCGGCAATGATGGTTAATATACTATACCAATTGTTGGATGTCCATCTATATTGCCGGTGAAGACGCCTGCCGGACCGCTCTGGCCCGTGCCATTTCAGCGGTGTTCGGGAAAGACCTTCTGTAGCAGCTTGAACAGCGCCTGTCGTTCGGCGGCGCTGAAGTTGTTCAGCAAGCGCTTCTCGTGCTGGGTCACTTCGCGCTTTAACTTGCGCAGCAGGGCGGTGCCCTCGGCGGTCAGGCGCAGGGCATTCGAGCGCCGGTCGTGCGGCGATGCGCGCCGGTCGACCAGGCCGCGCCGCTCCAGATTGTCGATGACGGTTACCACCGTCGAGCGATCGAGGTGGGTGGCGCGGGCGAGGTCGCTCTGTTTCAGGTCGGGGTTGGCTTCGATGATCACCAGTACGCCGAACAGGCCGGGCGTGACGTCGAGCCCTCCCGGCCCCTTGGCAAAATCGCGGAACAGGGCGATTTGCGCCATGCGCAACTGGTAGCCGACGAGGTCCGGCAACAGGCCGAAGTTGATTTCCGTCTTGGTCTTGGCCTTGGTCGTGGGCGCTTGGGTAGGGGGCATGGCTCTGTCGGGCAATTTGAAGTGTGCGTTCTAGATTGATGGATACGCTTATCAATTATGACTGCATAAATTGAAAAGAGTCAAATTCATCGAGGACTGACTTCATTTCGCCGCAAGACCCGTATCGTCGTCCAGTCAGTGTCGACTTTCGGGGCTGGTCGAAGGAAGCCGGCTGGCGGCTCAGGTTTGCAGGAATTCCCGCGTTGCACCTTCCAGCGCCAGGCAGGTCAGCACCCCGCTGCGGTAGGCTGCCGTATCGATGCCGATGCGATTGTGGCGAACCACAGGGTGTGTAGAGATGCTATGGCCGTGCACCACGACTGCGCCGTGATCGGCGTCCGATTCGAGAAAAGGCTTGCGGATCCACATGCAGTCGTGATCGGTCTGTTCCGTCAGCGCTACGCCAGGGCGCACTCCACCATGGACGAAGCAGAAATCGCCGGCCCGATGGCTGGCCGGCAGTGATCGGAAAAAGTCCAGATGCGCTTGTGGCAGAAGCGCCGCGAAGCGATCGCGCAGAAGGGCCACGCTTGCATCGTCGCGTGCATCCCGATCGGGAATGGTGACGCCGTAATGTCCGAGAGTGTCGAGACCGTCATAGTCGAACCAGTGCCGTCCGGCATCAAGTTCGCCGCCGAGAAAGCGCAGCAGCAGATCTTCGTGATTGCCTTTCAGCGCTATCCGTTCGAAGCCCTCCGGCAGCCAGTTGCGCACCCGATCCACTACCTGGCGTGAGTCATCGCCGCGACTGACGTAGTCGCCAAGATAGATCACCAGCTTGCGTCGTGCCTCGCGGCGGGATGCGTCGGCCACGATGAGCGCATGAATCGCGGTCAGCAGGTCGATGCGCCCGTGAATGTCGCCGACGGCGTAGATGACAGTATCAGGTGGCGTCCGGCACGTCATTCATCGAGCTTAACGTGGAAGCGCTTGGCCTTCATTTCAAAGCGCGGCAGCGCGTTGCGCGCGACGTGATGCACTCGTGGGCGGAAGGCCAGCATCGAGTCAAGCTTGAGGGCAATGCTGTGTATCACTTCGGGATCGGCCCCCTCGCAGAGTTCCACCTCGATGTCCATTTCGTCCATCTGCTTGACCTTGTTCACGGTGACGCGGAACTCGTCCACCTCTGTGAAAGTCCGGATGATGTTCTCGACGCCCGAGGGAAAAACATTGACTCCGCGCACCGTTACCATGTCGTCGGCACGACCCAGAACGCCGCCCTCGAAACGCAGGAAGCTGCGGCCGCAGTCGCAGCGATCCAGATTCACTCGCACGAGGTCGCCAGTCCGATAGCGGATCACCGGGAAGCCCCAGCGCCCAAGGTTCGTGATCACAAGTTCGCCGCGTTCCCCCGGCGCAACCGCCTCGCCGGTCAGCGGATCGATCACTTCGGCGATGTATTCGCTTTCGATCAGGTGAGTGCCGCCCGGCTGTTTGTGGCATTCGAAGGAATGGGCGCCGACTTCCGAGGCGCCGGCATGGTCGAAGCATTTGGCGGTCCATGCAGTCTCGATGCGTTGTTTGGTAGCGGGAACGCTGGCCCCCGGTTCGCCGGCATGGACGGTGGCTCTCATCGGTATCGAACTCAGATCGAAGCCGATCTCGCGTGCGACCTCCGCCAGTCGCAAGGCGTAGCTTGGCGTGCAGCAAAGCACAGTGATTCCGGCGTCGCGCATCAGTTCCAGCCTTTGCGGAGAATCGCGCCCGCCACCGGGAAGCATCATGGCCCCGATCTTGCGCGCGCCTTCGACGGCCGCCCAGAAACCGATGAAGGGACCAAAGGCAAAAGCCATGAACAGGCGGTCGGAGGCCGTAACCCCGGCACCCGCCAGCACATGGCCCCAGCACCGTCCCCACCAGTCCCAGGATTCATGGGTATCCATCACCTTCAGCGGCGTGCCGGTGGTGCCGGAGGTCTGATGCATGCGGACGTAGGCTTCGAGGGGGTAGGTCAGATTGGTGCCGAAAGGTCCGTGGGCGGCCTGGTCCTCCATCAGTTCGCCCTTTCTGGTCAAGGGCAGCCGCGCCAGATCGCTTAGGGATTTGATGTCGGACGGCTGGACGCCGTCGGCTCGCCACTTGTTGGTGTAGAAAAGATTCTTTTCCCACAATTCCGCCATCATCATTTGCAACTTCTTCAACTGCAGCGCAGCCAGTTGCTCGCGCGGCAGCGTTTCGGTCGCTTCGTCGAAATACGTCATCTGTTGTTTTCCCCGTCGACCAAACCTGCAAAAGACCCTACTGCAGCATAAACAATTATTAGGTGGAGGGCAAATGATTCGTGCTCCATCAGTAAGTCGATGGGCTCCCGCGACCCCCTGGCGGCTATCCGGCTGCTCGCGTTGTCTGGATTGGAGGCGGCGGGGCAAAGTCGCGCATTTCGGCGTAGACCGCCTGTTCCATCTTGAGCATGGCCTCGCGTTGCGCCGCCGGCCATTCATACGCCAGCGCCGTGGTGGCGCCCCCCGGCCAGGACTGGTCCTTGGCGACGACGACAGCCATTTCCCAAAGCATGACCGAGGCTGGCGCCGCGGCGTCGATGCGTTCCTTGACCGGACGCGCCTCGCCCTTCACCAGGAAGCTGACGTCACCCGGGCCGATGA
>CAIZKA010000355.1 GCA_903933395.1 uncultured beta proteobacterium
GAACATCAGGTCGGTGCCGGCAGGGATGTCTTCCCAGGGCGTGAATTCCCCGGACTCCTGACCGTAGGGTGCGGCCTCTTCGGCATTGTGCAGATACTTCCTGACCTTGCCCTTGCCGGTTGCACCATAAGTCTTGAACAGCCCGGCCAGTTCCTCGAGCAGGTTGGCTTCGGGACCGAAATGGCTGAAATGATTGTTGCCGCTCTTCCGCGCCTCTTCCGCGGCCGCCTTCATGGCCTTGCGGTCAAAGCGATGGAAGGAATCGCCTTCGACGATCGCAGCACCTAGCTTTTCGCGGCGGAAGACCAGATCGAAGGACTTGGTGACCGTGGACGTACCCGCGCCGGAAGATCCGGTGATGGCGACGATGGGATGCTTGACCGACATGAGAGTCTCCTGGCTTAACGTGAAATAACTCGTTCGAAGCGACTGGTGACAGTCGAGCGAAGCGAACTGACCAAAAGCCCCCCGAGAGGGGCGAGGCGGGGTTTCGCACCGCACGCGGTGCGCCGCCGCAGCCGGCTGGCTGTGCAAAGCCAGCCGTGGGCCGCGTAGCGGATGGGGGGGCGGGCCTTCAATTCGCCTTTAACGTTTTTCATCATCGGCGGGTGATCATCACTGTCATGAAAGTTGGCGCCTTATTGGGTCCGGAACAGCGAGCGGGTCGAAAACAGGGGTGAATTCAAGGTATCCGGTTCCTTGCCGCTGGCATAGTCGGCGTGGTAGGCGGCGACGCGCTCGACTTCGTTCTTCGAACCGAAGATCAGCGGCACGCGCTGGTGGAGTTCCGTCGGCGACAACTCCATCACGCGCTCGCGCCCGGTGGTCGATTTGCCGCCCGCCTGTTCGATGATGAAGGAGATCGGGTTGGCTTCGTAGAGCAGTCGCAAGCGGCCCGGCTTGGTGGCGTCCTTGCTGTCCTTCGGGTACATGAAGATGCCGCCGCGGGTCAGGATGCGGAAGGCTTCCGCCACCAGCGAGGCGACCCAGCGCATGTTGAAATCCCTGCCCCTGGCGCCCGTCTGGCCGGCCAGGCACTCGGCGACATAACGCTGCACCGGGGGCTCCCAGAAGCGCGAGTTGGAGGAGTTGATGGCGAACTCGTGGGTATCGTCCGGAATCTTCATCTGCGGGTGGGTCAGGATGAAGGCGCCGATGTCGCGGTCCAGGGTGAAACCGTCGACCCCCTCGCCGGTGGTCAGCACCAGCATGGTCGACGGCCCGTAAAGGGCAAGACCGGCGCAGACCTGCGTTGTGCCGGGCTGCAGAAAGTCTTCCAGCGTGGCGTCCTGGCCGGGATTGGGCGCGCGCAGGATGGAAAAGATGGTTCCCACCGTCAGGTTGACGTCGATGTTCGAGCTGCCGTCCAGCGGATCGAAGACCAGCAGGTACTTGCCGCGCTTACAGTGGGCAGGCAGGACGTACACGTCTTCCATTTCCTCCGAGGCCATGCCGGAGAGATTGCCGGACCACTCGTTTTCCTGGAGCATGACGTCGTTGCTCATGACGTCGAGCTTCTTCTGCACTTCACCCTGGACATTGACCGACGCTGCATCGGTGCCGGCATTGCCCAGCGCGCCGATCAGGGC
>CAIZKA010000356.1 GCA_903933395.1 uncultured beta proteobacterium
CTCGCGGCGGGCGTTGCCATTCAGGCGCCAGCCATCGCGGGCGTGCCAGGGCGAATGCGGGTCGGGACTCTCGTCCGCTTCTGAAGCTGCATATTGCTGATCGCGAATCAACTCGGCAAGTGCGGCAACCAGCCAGGCTTCCGCCGGCGGCTCGGCACCTTCGGGAAAGAGAAAAGCGCGCTCGCGCTCGATCAGGCCGGTGTCGAGATCGGCCTGGGCAAAGGCCGGGCAGGCGACCAGACGCGAGAGGAAGCCGATGTTGTTCGACACGCCAACCACGCGGTAGTCGGCCAATGCCTGCAGCATGCGGGCCAGCGTCCGTTCGCGGGTTTCGTCCCAGACGATCAGCTTGGCGATCATCGGGTCGTAATGCGGCGAGATTTCATCGTCCTGCTCGACGCCGGTATCGACGCGCACGTGCAGGGTTTCCGCCGGCGGAGCGAGATGGATCAACTTGCCGATCGACGGCAGGAAGCCCTTGTCCGGGTCTTCGGCGTAAATCCGCGCTTCCAGGGCGTGGCCGCGGATCAGCAACTGTTCCTGGCGCAGCGGCAGCGTCTCGCCGGCGCCGACTTTCAACTGCCACTCGACGAGGTCGAGGCCGGTGATCATTTCGGTCACCGGATGTTCGACCTGCAGCCGCGTGTTCATTTCCATGAAGTAGAAAGTGCCGTCCTGATTGACGATGAACTCGACGGTGCCGGCGCCGACGTAGCCGACCGCCTGCGCCGCATCAACCGCGGCTTTGCCCATGGCGGCGCGGCGCTCCGGCGGCATGTTCGGCGCCGGCGCTTCTTCGACGACTTTCTGATGGCGGCGCTGCACCGAGCAGTCGCGCTCGAACAAATAGACGCAGTTGCCGTGGCTGTCGCCGAAAACCTGGATTTCAATGTGGCGCGGACGCTGCAGATACTTCTCGATCAGCACGTGCTGGTCGCCGAAAGAGGACTGCGCTTCGCGCTTGCAGGACGCCAGCGCATCGAGGAACTCCTCGCTCTTGCTGACGGCGCGCATACCCTTGCCGCCGCCGCCGGCGGCCGCCTTGATCAGCACCGGATAGCCGATGGCATCAGCCTGCTCTTTGAGGAAGTCCGGCTCCTGCTTGTCGCCGTGATAGCCGGGCGTCAATGGCACGCCGGCCTTCTCCATCAGCTTCTTGGCTTCGGACTTGGAACCCATGGCGCGAATCGCGGAAACCGGCGGACCGATGAAGACGAGGCCGTTCTTCGCACAAGCTTCGGCGAAATCCTCGTTCTCGGAGAGGAAGCCGTAACCGGGATGGATGGCCTGGGCGCCGGTCGCCAGCGCCGCGCCGATGATCTTGTCCACCACCAGGTAGGATTCCTTGGGTGCCGGCGCGCCGATGCAGACGGCTTCGTCAGCGAGCCGCACGTGCCGTGCGCCGGCATCGGCCTCGGAATACACGGCAACGGTGCGGATGCCCATGCGGTGCGCGGTCTTGATGACGCGACACGCGATTTCTCCCCGGTTGGCAATGAGGATTTTGTTAAACATGGCTGTACTCCGGGGAGAAATCGCCTGAGCACGCTTCGCGTGCGACGCGATGTGGCTTCGCCGCTGCGCCGCTATGCGGCTGGTCACCCCGATTGGCTATCAGTATTTTCGTGAACATGGTGTCAGCCCTGGGCAATCCAGTTGGGTTTGCGCTTCTCGAGAAAGGCATTCATGCCTTCGCGGCCTTCAGTGCTGGCACGCAGGCGCGTGATGCGCTGGGCGGTGTCTTCGATGACTTCCAGTGACAGCGGCTTCCACGCCACGGCCGCTATCAACGACTTGCACTCCGCCATGGCGCGTGGCCCGTTCTTCAAGAGTGCTTCGACAATCTCGCCCACCGCTTCGTCGAGCCCCTCGTCGTCCGCCACCATCTCGTGCAGCAGCCCGATGCGGTAAGCCTCGGCCGCAGAAAAGCGCTCCGCCGTCAGCATGTAGCGCCGCGCGTCGCGTTCACCGATGGCGGCGATGACGTGAGGACTGATCACGGCGGGGATCAGGCCGAGCTTGACTTCGGTCAGCGAAAACTCGGCGTCGAAGGTACCGATCGCCACGTCGCAGCAGGCCACCAGGCCGACACCGCCGCCATAGGCCGGGCCCTGGACGCGGGCAATGGTCGGCTTCGGACATTGCGCGAGCTTGCGCAGCATCTCGGCCAGAGCTCTCGAATCGCGCAGGTTCTCGTCGGCACTGTAAGCCGCCGCACGCTTCATCCAGTTGAGGTCGGCGCCGGCGCAGAAGCTCTTGCCGGAGCTCGAAATCACCAGCACGCGCACCGCCGGCTCCGCGGCCATCAGGTCGATGGCCGCGGACAACTCGCCGATCAGCGCATCGTCGAAAGCATTGTGCCGCTCCGGACGGTTGAGGGTGATGATACCGACGCCGATGTCAATTTCGGTAAGTATGGATTGGTACATAAAAACCTCACTTCTTGCCACAGAGGACACAGAGAACACAGAGAAGGACAAATGAAGAGGTTTTACCTCTGTGCACTCTGTGTCCTCTGTGGCTAATGGTTTCACATTCGGAAAACACCAAACTTGGTCGGCAGGATCGGGGCATTGAGCGATGCCGAAATGCCAAGACCAAGCGTACGCCGGGTCTGCGCCGGATCGAGCACGCCGTCGTCCCAGAGACGCGCCGTGGCGTAATAGGGGTGGCCCTGGGTTTCGTACTGCTCGCGGATCGGCGTCTTGAAGCGCTCCTCCTCTTCCTTGCTCCACTCCTTGCCGGTGGCTTCCATGCCGTCGCGCTTTATGGTGGACAAGACCGAGGCCGCCTGCTCGCCGCCCATCACGCTGATGCGTGCATTCGGCCACATCCA
>CAIZKA010000357.1 GCA_903933395.1 uncultured beta proteobacterium
CGGTATTCGAACTTGTCCACCGCCTTCATCAGGCCGATGTTGCCTTCCTGGATCAGGTCGAGGAACTGCAGGCCGCGGTTGGTGTATTTCTTGGCGATCGAGATCACCAGGCGCAGGTTGGCCTCGGTCATCTCGCGCTTGGCGCGGCGGGCCTTGGCTTCACCGGTAGACATCTGCTTGTTGATGTCCTTGAGTTCTTTCAGGGGAATGCCGATGCGGGCCTGCAGGTCGATCAGGCGCTGCTGTTCCTCGAGGATGTTCGGTGCGGCCCGCATCAGTTGCGCGCAATAGGGCTTGCCCGACTGCACTTCGTGCTTGAGCCATTCCATGTCCGTTTCGTGACCGGGGAAGGTCTTGATGAACTGGGCGCGCGGCATGTGGGCCTTGTCCACGCAGAGGTGCAGGATCTTGCGCTCGTGGCTGCGCACCGCTTCGACCATGCCGCGCACCGAGTCGCACAGGCGCTCGATCGACTTGGCGGTGAAGCGGATGTTCATCAGTTCGCTGGAAATCTGCTTTTGCAAGCGCAGATAGCCCTTGTCCTGCGAACCTTTGCGCGCCAGCGTCGGCTGCAGTTTGGCAAACAGGGCATGGATTACCGAGAAACGCTCGAGGGCATCCTGCTTGAGTTGCAGCAGCGATGCGGAAATCCGCGCGCTGCCGTCGTCATCCTCGTCCTCGATATCCTCTTCGACTTCGATTTCTTCGTCTTCGGCCAGCGCTTCGATATCTTCGTCGGTGGCGTTGGGGTCGATCAGGCCATCGACCAGCTCGTCGATGCGCATCTCGTCGCGCGCCACCTTGCCGGCGGTTTCCAGCATTTCGGCAATGGTCGTCGGGCAGGCCGAGATCGCCATGATCATGTGCTTCAGGCCGTCCTCGATGCGCTTGGCGATTTCGATCTCGCCTTCCCGCGTCAGGAGTTCGACCGAGCCCATCTCGCGCATGTACATGCGCACCGGGTCGGTGGTGCGGCCGAATTCCGAATCGACCGTGGATAGCGCCTGTTCGGCTTCCTCCTCGACTTCGGCGGTATCCACCGGGGCCGGCGCGGACTCGTTGAGCAGCAGGTCATCGACGGCGGGTGCTTCGTCGAAGACCTGGATCGCCATGTCGTTGAAGGTGGAGATGATCGATTCGATCTGCTCCGCATCGACCAGATCGTCGGGCAGGTGGTCGTTGATCTCGGCGTAGGTCAGGTAGCCGCGCTCCTTGCCCAGGGCGATCAGGGTTTTCAGGCGCGTGCGCTTGGTGTCCAGGTCGACCAGTTTGGCTTCGGGAGCGATCAGCTTTTCCCGGCTCTTGCGGCCGCGCGACTCGGCGATGGCCTTGGCCACCGATTTGGCGGGTATCGGCTGGGCTGCGGGTTTGGCAGGCGCGGGTGCGACGGCTGCCGGCGCCGAAGTCTTTACAGGCTTTTCGCTGGCGGTCTTGGCCGGCGTTTTGACCGGAGCTTTGACGGGCGCGTTCTTGGCGGGCGCCTTGGCAGCGGGGGCTTTGACTGGAGCTTTGGCAGGGACTTTTTTGGGCGGAGCTTTGACAGGGGCAGGCTTTTTCACCAGTGCCGGTTTTTTGGCCGGTGCCGGTTTCTTGGCCGTTGCCGGCCTTTGCGGCGCAGCTTTCTTCACAGCCGGTTTGGCGGCGGCCCTTGACTTGCTCTGCTTGGCGATTACCTTCGGCATGACGATCCTCGGCTTGAGCACGGTTCTGGCGCGGCGTTACCGACCGTTCTACGCCGCAAAGGGCGCGGACAGGCCGGCTCAGCGCGCCATGAAAGCGCTGGAGAACCGCAAATTATATCACATCGGGGTCCCGGCCGGCGAGGATGGGCCGGGATGCTTCTTCGCCAGGAGTTCTGCCAGCCGCTGCCGCTCTTCCTGGCTCAGGCCCTGCCGGGCGCGGGCGGTAAGCTGTTCGATCTCGGCGGTCAGCGCCGTTTGGCGCAGGCGCAGGATGGAATCGTTGAAAACACCCTCGAGGGCGCCAAGATCGACCTCTTCCACCATGTTTGCGGCGATGGCGGCAATCATGGCCTCGTGCGGGGTATCGCGAAAGAACTCGAGCAACATGCCGAATCCGCCGGCAGGCAGCTCGCCGTGGTCCATCGCGTCGGCAATGGCGCTCAGCGCCTCGCCTTCCACGCGCTCGCGGTCGATCAGTTCCAGCGGCAGCCGCGCCGCCCATTCCGGCTTGTGCACCACGATCTGCAGCAGCTTGTATTCGACGGAGGATGGTATCGGGCGCTGCTTCATCTGCGCCGGGGCATAGCGGCTGCGGGCGAGCGGCTTCAAGCCGCACTGGGCTTCGATTTCGCCCTGCGAGACCTGTGCGCGGTGGGCAATTTCCTTGGTGAGTTGAACCCGCAGGATCGGTGCCGACATCTTCTGCAGCAGGGGTTTCGCCGCGTGTACCAGCGCCGCGCGGCCCTCGGCGGTGCTGGGATTGGTCTGCTTGACCAGCTCGCGCAGGAGGAATTCGCTCAGGCGCGTCGCGCTTCGGGCCTGCTGCACGAAGGCCTCCTTGCCGTGCTGGCGGATGAACTCGTCCGGATCCTGGTTGCCGGGCATCTGCAGGATTTCGACGACCTTGTTGTCGGCCAGATGGCCCAAGCTTACTTCCATGGCCCGCCAGGCCGCCCGGTCGCCCGCGCTGTCGCGGTCGAAGCAGAACACCACGCGATTGGCCTGTTTCAGCAGTTTTTGCACGTTGGCGTCGGTGGCGGCGGTGCCCAGCGTGGCGACCACGTTTTCGACGCCGGCCTGGACCAGTCCGACCACGTCCATGTAGCCCTCGACCACCAGCACCGTGTCTTCTTCCTGGATGGCCTTGCGCGCCTGGGGCAAGCCGTAGAGTTCGCGGCCTTTTTCGAACAGCGGCGTTTCCGGCGAGTTCAGGTACTTCGGCTCGCCTTCGCCGATCACCCGGCCGCCGAAGCCGATGATGTTGCCGCGCTGATCCTGGATGGGGAACATGACGCGGTCGCGAAAGCGGTCGTAGCGGCGGCCCTGCTCATTGACGATGACCAGGCCGCATTCGACCAGGGCCGGGTCGTTGTAGTCGGAGAAGACCTGCTGCAGGCCCTGCCAGCCGTCCGGGGCGTAGCCGAGGGCGAATTTTGCCGCGATTTCACCCGTCAGGCCGCGGTTCTTGAGGTAATCGACGGCTTTCGGCGACGCCTTCAATTGCTCGCGGTAGAAGACCATGGCGCGCGCCATCAGTTCGGTCAGCGGCGCCTTCTTCGCGCGTATCTCGGCGTTGCGCTCCTCGTGCGGCACCCTCAGGCCGACCGAGGAGGCCAGGTCTTCGACGGCCTCGATGAAGCCGATGCCGGCATGCTGCATCATGAAGCTGATGGCGCTGCCGTGCGCGCCGCAGCCGAAGCAGTGGTAGAACTGCTTGCTCGGGCTGACCGTGAAGGACGGGGTCTTTTCGGAATGGAAGGGGCAGCAGGCGCTGTAATTGGCGCCGGCCTTCTTCAGCGGCACGTAGCGTTCGACCACATCGACGATGTCGATGCGGGCAAGCAGTTCCTGGACGAAGCTTTCGGGGATCACGGCGATATTATGTGCCCGGAAGCCGCGCAGCGGCTGAACCGGCGTCACCCCTTCCCGCGCGGGGAAGGGGCGGGGGATGGGCTCCGTGCTATGCCCCCGCGAGTTTCGCCTTGACCAGCTTCGAGACTTCGCCCATGTCGGCGCGACCGGCCACCTGGGGCTTGACCAGCGCGATCACCTTGCCCATGTCGGCCGGGGCCTTGGCGCCGGATCCGGCGATAGCGGCGACGACGATCGCCTCGACCTCGGCAGCGCTGAGTCCTTGCGGCATGTAGCCGGCAAGCACGGAAGATTCAAACTTTTCGACATCCGCCAGTTCCTGGCGTTTGGCGGCTTCGTACTGGGTGATGGAATCCTTGCGCTGCTTGAGCATCTTTTCAATCACTGCAATGACGGCCGCGTCGTCGATCTCGATCTTTTCATCGACTCGCTTCTGCTTGATGGCGGCGCGCAGGAGGCTCAGGGCGTCCTTCCTGGCCCGCTCGCCGGCCTTCATGGCGGCTTTCCAGTCGTCGTCGATACGGGTTTCGAGGCTCATGGCTATCCTTTGCAAAAACGGCGGGGAAATCCTTCTGGATACCGTCCCCGGCTCACGCCGGGGACATAAAACACAAAAACCGCCATGAGGCGGTTCAGGTAATCGTACTGCAGGCCAAGCGAATGCGGTTCAGACTCTCGAACCGCAATCCGGCTCAAAACGAAGTTTCAGTGCAGGCTAACGTTGGCTTTATCGACGTTAAGCGCAGCGGCCGAAACTAATACATCTTCGGCGGCAGAAGCTGGCTGCGAATGCGCTTGTGATGGCGCTTGACGGCAGCCGCGGCCTTGCGCTTGCGCTCGGTCGTGGGCTTTTCGTAGAACTCGCGTGCGCGCAGTTCGGTCAGCAGACCAGTCTTTTCGATGGCGCGCTTGAAGCGACGGATCGCGACTTCAAACGGCTCGTTTTCCTTGAGGCGAATACCCGGCATTGCGTTAATCCTGAAGAGGCGGGAAAGGCGCGCATTCTAAACGCTTTGCCATTGATGTCAATCGTTTTGCGGGGCTGCGGCGACGGCCGGGGCAGGCCCCAGATGTGCCGTCAGCCAGCGCGCCGCCTGCTCCGCACCTGCGGCCTTCGGCAACGGAGGCGGCGGCGCGGACCAGAGCCGGTGCAGGGCATTGAGGAAATTGCCGGCCAGCAGTTGCTCACGCGCCAGCCTCTCGGCGCGGGCATGGCTGGCAAGCCAGGTGGCAAAATGGGGTGTTTCGGGCCAGTCGTCGCGCTGCAGGTAGAGGATGGGGATGCCGCTGCAGGCCGCCTCGACGAAGGTACCGTAGCCGGGTTTGGTGATCACCGCATCGACGCTGGCGAGCAGGTCGGGGAAGCTCAGCCCGGCATTTTCGATGCTGCGCACGTCGTCGCGTGAAATCCCCCACTCGCCCGGTACCAGCCAGTTGATTCCCGGTGTCCGCGGCCAGTCTTCCAGCGGAAGGCGAAACTCCATGCCGCCCATGGCCAGCAACAGCCAGCGCTCACTTTCGTCAAGATTAAGTATTTTAGAGATGCGTGGGCGATCACGACGTCCGACGCTGGCTATCGGCGCGATGTCATGCCGCCGCTCGAATCCGGCCATCGGCAGGCCGGGCGTGACGCGCAGGAAGCCCGTTGCGCTGTTGTAAGCGGCCAGTATCTGGGCATGGATGCCGGGTGCCCACGGCTGGTCGCTAAGATAATGGGCGAAGAGATCCGCCCAGTTCAGCGAACACAATCCCGCGGCGGGAAGACGGGCTGCGGCCGCTGCGGCGAGCGGCAGGTAGGCGACGTTGCTGAGCACGGCATCGACCCGGTGCCGGAGCAGCCAGTCCGCCTCGGCCGCGACCTTCTGCGGCCAGCCAGCATGGAAATCGCGGTAGCGTTGCGCGGTCGCTGCAAGATCGACGTCCACGGCGTTGTGCATGACGAGCCCGAAGTCGCGCGCCTCCGGCACATGCGCGAAGTCGGCTGCGATGCGGCGCGCCAGATGTGCGTGCGGGATCGCGCTGCGTACCGTCAGGCGCAGGCCGGGGACCAACGCCCGGAGGGCGTTCAGTACCGGTGCGGTTTGCGCCAGATGGCCCAAGCCGTGGGCCGAAATGTCGACCAGCAGGTGCATGCTGGGTCAGCCGGGCAGCTTGAGGCGGCGCGCCACGCGCTGGTTGACATGGGCGCGCGCCGCGAAATCCGTCGCGCCGGCAGCCTTCGCCGCTGCGACGGCGTCGCCATCAAAAGTTGCCGCGCAGGTGATGATGTCCACTTCCGGATGCTGCGCGCGCAATCGGGCGACCTCCGCCAGCGCGTCGCGCCGGCCCAGGTCGATGACGATGCAGTCGGGGGTTTCGCTGCTGGTTCGCGGCAGCATTGTGACGCCGGAGGCGGACCAGACGTGGGTCAGGTGCAGGCGCGTGGTCAGGTCGTGGCAGAGGAGCAGGATTTTTTTTGCCATACAGTTTTTTGAGGGTTCGCCGTGTCGCCGGCGCCGACTTCCCGCAGGCTGGTCGCTGGCCGATTATAGTCAGCCGGTAGAATGCCGCCGGTGAAAGTCCTCGGCATCGAATCCTCCTGCGACGAAACCGGCGTCGCGCTCTATGACACGGAGCGCGGCCTGCTCGGCCATGCCGTGCATACCCAGGTGGCGATGCACGAGGTCTATGGCGGCGTGGTGCCGGAACTGGCCTCGCGCGACCACATCCGGCGCATGATCCCGCTGCTGGAGCGTGTGCTGGCCGAGTCGAAGTGCGCGCGGCGCGACATCGACGCGATTGCCTACACGGCAGGTCCGGGGCTTGCCGGCGCGCTGCTGGTCGGGGCGAGTTTTGCCGAGGCGCTGGCGCTGGCGCTCGGCGTGCCCGCGCTGCCCGTGCATCACCTCGAAGGCCACCTGCTCTCCCCGCTGCTTGGCGACGATGCGCCGGCGTTCCCTTTCATCGCCCTGCTGGTATCCGGAGGGCATACGCAGCTGATGCGCGTGACGCGCGTCGGCGATTACGAACTGCTCGGCGAATCGCAGGACGATGCCGCGGGCGAAGCCTTCGACAAGACTGCCAAGCTGCTGGGGCTGGGCTACCCCGGCGGGCCGGCACTGGCGCAACTGGCCGCATCCGGCAGGCCGGGCCGCTTCAAGCTGCCGCGGCCGATGCTCAAGAGCGGCGACTTGTCCTTCAGTTTTTCCGGGCTGAAGACGGCGGTGCTGACGGCAGCCCGCGCGCGGGAACTGACGGATGTCGACCGTGCCGATCTCGCGGCCGAATTCCAGGAAGCGGTGACGGAAGTTCTGGCGGTCAAGGCGGTGGCGGCGTGTCGCCGGCACCGACTTTCAGTTCTGGTGGTGGCCGGCGGCGTCGGCGCCAACCGCCGTCTGCGCGAAAGGCTGGACGAGGCAATGGCGAAGATCGGCGGCCGGGTGTTCTATCCGGCGCTGGAACTGTGTACCGACAACGGCGCGATGATCGCCTTTTGCGGCGCACAGCGCCTGCTGCAGGGCGCGGCGGCGGACCGCGGCGGTGCCTTTGCAGTGCGGCCGCGCTGGCCGCTCGACCAGTTGGCCTGAACGACTAAGTTGCGCGAATCCGTTGCGTAAATCAAAGCTTGTGAAGAAATCGTAGCGAGCGGGCCGCAGCGGGGCGCGGCCGGAGCGCAGCTACCGGAATGTACGTTTCTGTACATGAGGGCGAGGCGGGGTTTCGCGAAGCATGCTTCGCGCCGCCGCAGCCGGCCGGCTGTGCAAAGCCGGCCGTGGAAGAGCACCGCCCAAGCCCCGATCCGGTACGCGCAGTAGATTTATTCATAAGCTTTTAGCTTCCCAGCAGTTTTGCGATGTGGAGCACGCGCGCGCTCATCGAGCGCATCAGCGCAATGCCGAAGGCCGGGCGCGATCTGACCATTTCGACGAATTCGTTGCGCCCGAGCAGCAGCCAGGTGCTGTCGGCTTCCGCCATGGCGGTGGCGGAGCGGCCCGAGCGGTCGACCAGCGCCATTTCGCCGAAAGCGCCGCCCGGCCCGACATGCTCGATTACGGCGCCGTCAACCGAAATTGCGATGCGGCCGCTGGTCACGACGAACATGCACGCGCCCAGTGCGCCCTTGGTGACTACGATGTTGCCCGCGAAGGCGGTGGCCGGCACGGGGTCGCCCAACGCGTGCTGCAGCTCGGCGAGCATTTTCTTGTCCAGCGTGTTCTTGTGTTCCAGCACCTCGACCGAGTTCTTCTTCGCGGCGGCCAGTCGCGCCACGCCGCGGCGAAGGCGTTGGGCCATCACGCTCATCAGCATCAGGGCGAATTCGGGCATTCGCTGCAAGGCGTGGAGGAACTGCTTTTCGTCGAGCGACAGGACGCGGGAATTCTTGCGCGCGGTTGCCGTCGCGCTGCGCGGGGTTTCGGCAATCGCCGCCATCTCGCCGAATATTTCGCCGGGCATCACCAGTTCCAGCGGCTTGCCGCCGCGCGTCAGCGCTATTTCGCCGCCGTCCAGCAGCAGGTAGATGCGGTCGCCCTTGGAGAAGAAGCCAGAGGCCTTGTCGTTCTCGGCGAAGATCTGCTTGCCGGCGGGAAACTCTTCCAGGGTGCCGCCGAGCTTGAAAAATTCGAGCGCTAACCTGGGTATGTAGAGCGAAGCCGGCTCCGCCGGAGCAGCGGCAGGTTTTGACGGTGGTGCCGGTTTCGCCGGCTTACCCATAAAGTCGAGATCTTCCATCGGGTTTCGTCCTGCTTCAAGCCTGGAAAATGATTATACGTTTTCCGCCGGCGGTAATTTCGGGCCGCCGATGCGGCCTTCGCTGCCGGCCAGCAGCTTGCGGATGTTGCTCTTGTGACGGTAGATCAGCACCGCGCACATGAAGGTTACGGCCACCGTGACTTCGCTGCGTCCCAGCAGCCACCAGGTCAGCACCGGCGCGACGGCGGCGGCGGCCAGCGCCGCCAGCGAGGAATAGCGCGTGAAAACTACCACGGTCAGCCAGACGGTCGCCGTGATTCCCGCGAGGGTCGCGGAGAATCCCAGCAGCACGCCGACCGCGGTGGCCACGCCCTTGCCGCCCCGGAAGCCGAGGGTGAAGGGAAATACGTGGCCGAGAAAGGCGGCCAGCCCGGCGACCGCGACCGCCGTGTCGCCGGCGCCGACTTTGGCCGCGGCGAACATCGCCAGCCAGCCCTTGGCCGCGTCGCCGAGCAGCGTCAGCAGCGCGGCGGCCTTGTTGCCGCTGCGCAGCACGTTTGTGGCGCCGGGATTGCCCGAGCCGAAGCTGCGCGGATCGGCCAGGCGGAAGGCGCGCGAGACGATTACGGCGAAGGGCACGGAGCCGAGCAGGTAGCCCAGCAAGGCATAAACGAGCAGGTTCATTGCGGATTCCATAGAATGGCTTGCATTGTAAAGGAGGCGGGATGGACTTCATTTTCATCGACGACATGCGGGTCGAGGCCCACGTCGGAATTTTCGAGCGCGAGAAGGCGGCGCCGCAGACGCTGGAGATCAGCCTGACCTTCGGCGTACCCGACGAGGCGGCACAGAACGACGACATCGAGCAGACCATCCGCTACGACGCGGTGATCGATCGCATCCGCGCCGAACTGGCGACGCGGCACTTCAACCTGCTGGAAACGCTCGGCGAGTATGTGATCGGACTGCTGTTGAACGAGTTCGGCGCGCCCTGGGTCAAGATCAGCATCGCCAAGATGGGCATCATCAAGGGTGTGCGCCGCGTCGGGGTGCAGATCGAACGTTCGCGCTGATCCGGCGCGGGCCGGTGCGGATCAGTCCTTCAGTCCGCACTCCACGATCTTCGGCTGCAGCACGCGCAGAATGTCGTGCGGATGGACGCCGACGAGGTAGCCGCGGCGGCCGCCGTTGATGTAAACCAGCGGCAGGTCGAGGATGGATTTTTCCAGGTGTACGGGCAGGACCTTTTTCGTGCCGAAGGGCGAGCAGCCGCCGACCATGTAGCCGGTGTGGCGCAGGGCGTCCTCGGGCTTGCAGGGGCTGATCTTCTTGGCGCCGGTCTGCCGCGCCAGTTCCTTGGTCGACACCTTGCGATCGCCGTGCATCAGCACGATCAGCGGCTTTGCGTTCTCATCTTCCATGACCAGGGTCTTGACCACGGCGTGTTCAGCGACGTTGAGTTCGCGCGCCGACACCTTCGTGCCGCCATGCTCCTCGTACTCGTAGAGATGGTTGGAATGGGCGACGCCGTGCTTGTGCAGAAACTTCGTCGCCGGGGTTTCGGGGCCCGTGTCCGGGTAGCTGGTAGCGTGTCTCATGCGGATGATTTTACCCCTCTCGCGGCGTAAGGAATCCGCCGCTGCGGCGACCAAGACGGGGAGCACCCTGCTCGTTCCGCCCGGAGCCACACCATGAAATTCCA
>CAIZKA010000358.1 GCA_903933395.1 uncultured beta proteobacterium
GGTGCGCTGGTCGCCCTGCGGCGTGCTGCAAGTGGCGCGCGACGACGCTCACGAGGACTTGCAACGCCACACCGTGGCGGAACTGGAACTGCCGCCGGAGTTCGCCGCCTTCCTCGAACGCGGCGCCGCCTCCGCCCTGATTGGCTGCGAAGTTGTACACGGCGGCTGGTGGTTTCCCTCCGGCGGCTGGGTCAGCCCGGGGAGTTTTTGCAAAGCCCTGATGGCGGCCGGCGGCGATTTGATCGCCGCACATTTCGGGACCGAGATCGCCGAACTGAGGCAAACGGCGGACGGCTGGCAGGCGTTCGATAGCGGCGGCGCCCTGCTGGCAGAGGCACCCCATGTCATTCTCGCCAACGCCCATGCCGCCAACCTGCTCCTGGAACAAGCCCTGCCGCTGACACCGATACGCGGCCAGATCAGCTATATCCCCGAGCCATTACGCGAGCCCCTGTCGACCCTGCGTCACGTCGTCTGCCGCTCCGGCTACATCACGCCGCCGCAAGCCGGCACGGTCTGCATCGGCGCCAGCTTCGACAGCGGCGACACCGACCTGACGCCGCGTCCGGCCGATCACGCCGGCAACCTGCAACGCCTGGAAGAACTTTTGCCGGGCGCTGCACGCGGCATCGACCCGGCACTGCTCGACGGCCGCGTCGGCCTGCGCAGCGCCGCCCCGGATCGACTGCCGCTGCTCGGCACCCTGCCCGACACGAATGCCGCGGCCGGCGGCGCGGCAAGGCTGGAGAATCTGCCGCGCCTGACAGGCTTGCACGTCCTGCTCGGACTCTCCGCGCGCGGCATGGTCTGGGCGCCTCTTGCTGCCGAACTCCTCGCCAGCCAACTGGCGGGCGAGCCCCTGCCGGTCGAGCGCGATCTGGTGCGCACAGTCGATCCGGCCCGCTTCCATCTGCGCGCCCTGCGGCGCGGCAAGGCGGGTTTGTAACAGTTGATTGCGGCTGTCTCCGCCGCGTCCGGCGCAACGTTAATGTGCTCATACGCATCACACACAAGGAGCGCATCATGAAAGCAGGACAAGACAGCAGGTCACAGGTCGCCGCGTCACCCACCCATCCGCTGCTGCTGGTCGCCGCCGCATCGGTGACCCTGTTCAGCCTGGCCGGCACAGGCATTCTTGCCGGCTGGCTGCCCGGTCCCGGCATCCGCGGCGCCTCCCCCGGCCCGATCACGGCCGCCTCTGCCGCGACGCCGGTCTTTGCACGGAAAAACCTTCCCGCGCCGCAGGAAAAGCTCCGGCCGGTCGAGAAACCGGTGGAGAGCGTCACGGTCAATGATCAGCGCAATGTGCCGGCGCCGGTTCCCGAGGCTAAGTCAATCGCCGTAGCCCATCCGGCGGCTTCCCCTGGCGTGTCGCCAGCGCCGACTTATGCCGCAGCTTCACCGGAACCTGCCTACCGGGTCGCGGCCTCGGCGCCGGCGCCATGCAGCGAGTGCGGTGTCGTCGAGGCAGTACGTGAAATAGCGGTCGAGCCCAAGGGCAGCGGCGGCGGCGCGATCGCCGGCGGACTGCTGGGCGGCCTCGTCGCCAATCAGATCGGCAAGGGAACCACGCGCAGCATTGCCACGGTGCTTGGCGCCGCGGGCGGAGCCTACGCCGGCAACTACATCGAGAAGTCGATCAAGGAAAGCAAGCGCTACGAAGTCCTGGTTCGCTTCGAAGACGACAGCACGCGCACCTTCAGCAGCGAGTCCGCACCTGCCTGGCGCAGCGGAGACCGCGTGAAGCTTCAGAACGGCCTGCTGACCAGGGGCGGTGGCAGGCCGTACGGCAACCCGGAGACAATCTGATCCCTCGCTTCCTCCTGTTCCGGAAGTGGCGGCCCCTGCATCAGACTGGCAATCCTCAGCGCGGATTCCCGCAGATCCAGGCTCCAGGTCGACTCGCCCGGCAGGGTCGGGCGCAGGGAGTCGAGTTTCTCGCTGACCTCGATGCCCTCCCAACCTGCCGCCGCCAGGAGCTTCATTGCCATTATTTCAGCCTCGCGCTCCTGCTGCGGCCGATAGCTGGCGCGTACCGCGCGCGAACCGAGAAATGAGGCCGCCGAAGTCACCGCCGTAGTGCCGACAGCGGAACTGGCAGCGGAACCTGCAGCAGCGGTGGCTGCGCCACCGGCAAAGAGCGTCCCGATATTCAGCACGGGAAAGAGGATCTGTGCCGCGACCGCCACCAGGACGCTGGCGGCAACGTTCTCGTCGTGATGACCGGCGATCACATGGCTCATTTCCCGCGCCAGCACGAAGGCCAGCACCGCATCATCCAGATTCAACCGCTGCAGCCCGCGATAAACAATCACCGTGCCGCCGGAACTGGAGGCCGCGCCGGGTTCCGCTTTGTCGGCGACGATGAACTCGAAGCGCGGGATGCGCAAATACAGTTGGGCATGCTGACGGAAAGCCGCATCGGCAAGGCGCCGGCCAAGCGCAAGGATGCGCTGGTCAAAAGCCCGGTCTGCAACGCATTCCGCTTCCTTGCAGGCTGGCGAATCGGCAGCGGTCACCAATTGCAGGTGCATGTCGAACTCGGAATAGACGGCGCTGAAGCCCTGCAAAGGGGCCGGCGCCATCAACTGCTGGCGTCCCTCGGGCGAGGTGGCGCAGGCAGTGACGAAAAACAGCAGAAACACCGAAAGCAGGACACGGGACATGATCAGCTAACGCTCATGGTCACATGAGACCACCCGCAGAGAACAAAACACGCGAAAAGCGAATTGATGGCCCACCCCTCCCATCCTCCCCTCACGGGGAGGCTTCTGTTCAGCTCGCTTCGCTCGGCTATAACCCGCCGCTCCGAACGAGATGCTTCACGGCAAAAGAAACTTCAGGAACTTTCGCCCCTGGCCCTGCGATTGTCAATCGGCTTCAGGCTGCCAGCACCCGTGCCAGGCGTTCCAGCACGCGCTCGCGCCCCAGCACTTCGAGTACCGCATCGATTGAAGGCGACTGCGGCAGTCCGAGCAGGGCCACGCGCAGGGGAATCGCCAACTGCCCCATTTTCAGGCCCGACTCGGCAGCGGTCGCCTTTACGGCCAGCCCCAATTCAGCCGCCTGCCAGGCGCACGCCGAGAGTCGCGTATGCAAGGCGCCAAGCCCCGCGAGTGCCGCCTCGCTGAAATGCTGGGCCCGGATCTCCGCCGTCGGTTGCGGCGGCACGAAGAACGGATGGATGGCATCGGCAAGTTCATTCAAGTTGCCTGCGCGATCGCGGTACAAGGCAGCCACGCTCGCCACATCGGGGCCGCCGGCAATGTCAACGCCCTGCCGCGCCAGGCGTCGTGTCGCCTCGGCGGCGAGCCGCTGTGGGCTAGCGAGCTTGAGGTAATGCGCATTGAGCCAGTTGAGCTTCTCGGTATTGAACTGGGCGGCGGAGGCGGTGATGTGGTCCAGATCGAACCACTTCACGAACTGGTCCATGTCGAACACCTCTTCGTCGCCATGCGACCAGCCCAGCCGGGCCAGGTAGTTCAGCACGGCCTCGGGCAGATAGCCGTCATCGTCGTACTGCATCACCGATACCGCACCATGGCGCTTCGACAGCTTCTGCCCGTCATCGCCGAGGATCATCGACAGGTGCGCGTATTGCGGCACCGGCGCACCGAGGGCCTGCAGCAGGTTGATCTGGCGCGGCGTGTTGTTGACATGGTCGTCGCCGCGGATCACATGGGTGATCTCCATGTCGCGATCGTCAACCACCACGCAGAAGTTGTAGGTCGGCGTGCCATCGGCGCGGGCGATGATGAAATCGTCAAGTTCGCTGTTGGCAAATTCAATGCGCCCCTTGACCTGATCGTCCCACGCCACCACCCCCTCCTGCGGATTGCGAAAACGGACCACAGGCGGCGAACCGGCCGGCGGCATGGGCAACGTCTTGCCGGGCTCCGGTCGCCAGCGCCCGTCATAGCGCGGCTTTTCCTTGCGGGCTTCCTGCTCGGCACGCAAGACATCGAGTTCCTCTTTCGACATGTAGCAGTGATAGGCCGCGCATGAGGCCAGCATCTCATCGATCACCTGGCGATAGCGATCCATGCGCTGCATCTGATAAAACGGACCCTCGTCGTGGGCCAGTCCCAGCCACTGCATGCCATCGAGAATGGCCTGCACCGCCTCCGGCGTGGAGCGTGCCACATCGGTATCCTCGATGCGCAGGATGAACTTGCCACCATGGCGACGGGCATAGGCCCATGAAAACAGCGCCGTGCGGGCGCCGCCGATATGCAGAAAACCCGTGGGGCTGGGGGCGAAGCGGGTACGGACCGTCATTGGGTTTCTAGGCGTGGGAAAAGAGCGAATTCTACGTCAGGCCGTCAGTCCGATTGACCGTTGCCCGGCCTTTGTGGTTAAATTCCGCCCTCTTTCGCGGGCGGTTAACTCAGCGGTAGAGTGCCACCTTCACACGGTGGAAGCCACTGGTTCGATCCCAGTACCGCCCACCATACCATTTGCATAATAAGTCACGGCCATGCAGCGCATGGCTGCCTACCTGAAACGGCAGTAGAGACTGCCCCGGGCGCTTGTCTGGACGGGTGACGGCCGCTTCGCGGCGGAATGACTCCGGCTACCCGCCGCTCCTCGATTTAAGATGATGCCCGAGGTGGCGGTCGGTCTTGACGCTGTGGTTGATGGTCCAATCCATCAGCAGCAGCTTGATGCGAAATGCCAGATATACCGGGTTTTCCGAGCCGGAGCCGATCTCGTCGCTCAAGCGCCGCAGATTCTCCTGGAAGCGCCTGTGCTGGTGGATGTGCTCGGCCGCAAAAACATAGCACGACTCCTGCATCAGCGTCTCTTCCGTTGCAAACTGCTGCCCGGTCACTTTTTCGATTCGGGCAAGGATGGACGGGGTGTCCGCGACCCTTTCCTCCCTCACGGCCAGCGCCAGGGCGTTAAGCTGGCTCAGGAGAATCCGGTGCTGGCTGTCGATTTCGGCCACTCCGCAGCTATATTCCTCGCTCCATGTCTGGGTCAGGTCGTTTTCTTCAATTCCTTCCGCGTGGCCATTGCGCAGGTATTCGTCGCAGCGGTCCAGGTAGAGGCGCGCCGGAGCATCTTCCGGAACTTCTTCGAGGCATCGCACAAGCCGGGTGCGGGCGCGGAAGATGTCACCGACATAATAAAATGCCAGGGCCTCCTCGAAGCGCTTGCGCGTGCGCAGCTTTGCCGCACGCATGGCCGGCGGATCGGCATCAAAGACCTCATACACCGACTGCGCCTCCTGCTTGCCCTTTACCCGGTTGCGCACGAGAAAACGGATGGCATAGCGGCCCGGGTCTTCCAGGCTGTGCAAGGTGTGCTCGCTGATCAGGAGCGGAACACCGTAGGTCTTCGACATGTCCTCAAGACGCGAGGCGAGATTCACCGCATCGCTGATTACGGTTCCTTCCATCCTGCCGATGCCGCCCACCGTCCCCATCATGACTATGCCGGTATTAATGCCGATGCCGATGCGGATCGGCAGGTAACCCGCCCGGGCACGGCCCTTGTTGTAGTTTTCCAGGCGCTCGAGCATCGCCAGCGCCCCCTTGATGGCATCGTCCGTGGCCTCCGGAAACAGCGCCATGATCGCGTCGCCAATGTACTTGTCGATCAGGCCCCGGAACGGGACGATCATCGGTTCCATCTGCGACAGGTAGGAATTCAGAAAATCGAAGTTCTCCTGCGGCGTCATCGTTTCCGAAAGACCGGTGAAGTTGCGGATATCCGCGAACATGATCGTCATCTTGCGTTCGGTCTGCATGCCGAGACGAACGCCACGTACGTTGTCGATGGAAAGCAGATGCAGCAATTCACGCGGCACGAACCGGCCAAAGGCCTTTTCGGTATCCACCAGTTGCCCGCGAACACGCTCCAGTTCCGCCTGCAGGCGCGCTACCTCACCCTCGAGTGAAACAGGCAGGGCGTCAGGAAGTGATTGCGTTTCCAAGGAAAAATCGTTTCCGGTAAAGGACCATCCGGCAGCCGCAGAATGCCGGGCTATCCGACCAGGTGCAGGCGGTCGGGGCCGTCCGCCTCGGGAAACAGGGACCCGGCTTTTTGATTTTCCGCCAGAAGCTTGGAAAACTCCTCGGCGCTGACCCCCTGCGAAAAACGATAGCCCTGAAGGATGTCGCAGCGGGCACGACGCAGGAAATTCACCTGGCCGGCAGACTCGACGCCCGCGGCCACGATCTTCAGGTTCAGGGCATGCCCCATGGCGATGATGGTCCGGGTGATGGCAACCGCCTCGGCGTCGTTGGGCGTGTCCTGGATGAAGGACCGGTCGATCTTGAGGGTATCGATGGGGAAGCGGTTCAGGTAGCTCAGGCTGGAATACCCGGTACCGAAGTTATCCATCGACAGGGTGATGCCGAGGTCGCTGAACCGGTGCAGCAGCGTCAAACCGGCGGGAGCATCGCGCATCAGCGTATCTTCGGCGATTTCCAGATGGAGGTGGCGCGAGTCGAAGGTCAATTCCTTCAGCACGGCATCGACCTTTTCCACCGCCTTTTCATCGGCAATCTGCGCGGCGCAATAGTTGACCGCGATGAACAGGTCGCTGTCGAACTCCTTGCGCCATGCCGCATTGTCTGCCAGCGCGGTGCGCAGCACCCAGTCACCCACCCGCACCGCAAGACCTGCATCCTCCAGCATGGGAACAAAAAACTCGGGGCTGACATAGCCAGCTTCGGGCCGGAACCAGCGCAACAGGGCTTCCGCCCCGATGATGCGACCGGTTTCCCCCGACACCAACGGCTGATAAAAAACCTTCAGCTCTTCGCGCTCGATTGCGCGGTGCAGGCGTTCCCGCAGCCGGATCTGATCGGACAACTTCTCGTTGACCTGCGGGAAGCGGTAGGTATTGCCGCCGGCCTCGGCTGCCAGATACATTGCGGCATCCGCGCTTTTTGTAAGCGCTTCGGCGTCCTCGCCGTCCTTCGGATAAACGCTGATGCCGACGCTGGCGGTGATGTACAGTTCGGATTTCTCCACATACAAGGCACGCCCGAGTTCCTGCTGGATGCGGTTGGCCGCCGCCGCCGCCTCGTCGCTTGACGCAATGTCGGAAAGCACGATCGCGAACTCGTCGCCACCCAGACGCGCAACGCAGTTGCCGGTATCGACCGAGGCCAGCAGCCGCGAGGATACCTCCTGCAGGAGCATGTCGCCGGCGCTGTGCCCGACGGCCTTGTTGATCTGATCGAAACGATCGAGGTCGATCAGCATCAGCGCCATATAGCGCTTGTTGCGCCGGGCGGCGATGATCGATTGTTCAAGCCGGTCGCTGAACAGGATGCGGTTGGGCAACGACGTCAGGGCATCGTAGTGCGCAAGGAACTGCATGCGCTTCTTGATCGTCTTGTGCACCGTTATTTCGGAAAACACGGCGACGAAATTCACGATCTCGCCGGCATCGTTCTTCACCGCGCTGATGTTCATCCATTCGACGATGACTTCGCCGTCCTTGCGCCGGTTGCGGATCTCGCCGTGCCAATCTCCGCGGTTCGTCAGGGAACGCCACATGTTGCTATAGAAGGCCTTGTCCTGCTGGCCCGAATTCAGGATGCTCGGCGAATTTCCGGTAACTTCCTCTGCGGAATAACCCGTGATTTCGGAAAACCGCCGATTGACCATCAGGATCCTGTTGTCACGGTCGGTGATCATCACGCCTTCGGCGCTGTTCTCGAAAACATGGGCCGCCAGTTCCAGCTTGCGTTCCGCGATCTGCCGAGCCCGGTCCTGTTCGAGCGAATCGAGTGCATGCGACAGGCTCTCGGCCAGGCTCGCCAGCAGCCTTTGTTCTTCAGTGTCTGCCAGGTCTTCGCTCAGTCCGACGATACAGATGCCGCCGGCGATCCTGCCCGCAACGCGCAGGGGCAGATGCGCCAGGCCATGCGCCTCGAAACCGGCAGGGGTTGCGGCAAGGGCTTTGTCGCAGTGCGCCAGGGAAGCGAAGAAACTGCAGTGCCCGCCATCGAGTTCGGCCTTTCGCTCCGGATCGCGACGGCCGTCGCTGCGCAGGGCTTCGGTAATGCCTGTCGCCAGTTCGGCATGCTCGCCGATCACCACCATCGCCGGCAATTCCTCGCTGTTGGCGTAAACCCAGGCCAACGGGAACCCGCCGATCACGTGGAGAATATCCACGGTCTCCTGTATCAGGCTCGGACTGTCCCGCGTTTGCAGGATGACCTCATTGGCCTGGCTGATCACAGCCAGTGTCCGGTTCAATCGCAGGATGTGGCGCTGGGCGGCCTTTTGCGCGGTGACATCAAGCAGGATGCCGACAATCCCGCCGACTTCGGTATGCGTCGTGGAGAACACGGCTTTGAAGAACACCACGTCCTTTTCCATCCCATCGGCGCACTTGACCCGGGTCTCGTAGGTCTGCTTGCCCCCGCTGGTGAGCAATTCCCGGTCGGCCTTGTCGTATATCGCCGCCAGTTCGGGCGGGGCGATGTCATATACGGTCTTTCCGATCAGTGCATCGCCGGTGGTACCGTAGAAGTCCTCGAAAGCCTTGTTAACCCCGATGTAGCAAAGATTCGCATCCTTGAAAAAAACCGGTGTCGGAATCGCGGCGAGTAGTTGTTCGACAAAATTGAGGTTCTCGGTCAGCGCCTCATCGAGATGCTTGTGGGCGGTGATGTCTTCGCCGATTTCAAGGACATGCGACGGTTTGCCGGTGGCATCGAACAGGGCGATTTTCCGGACTTTTACCCAATGCGCAGCGCCGTCCGGCAACTCAATCAGCTGTTCTGGAATTTCGACCAAAGTACCGTCACGAATCGCCGCCAGATCGGTTTCGGTATCGCGCTGCGCCTGCTCGCCCTGCAACAGATCTTTGCTCGAAAATCCCAGCAGCTTTGCCCTCGACTTGCCAAAAATCGATTCCGCGACCCGATTCACGCGCACCACCTTCAGGTCTGAGGCGCGCTTGAGTACGATCATGTTCGGGATGTGCTCAAAAATCGAGTCGAGCAAACCATGCGAGTCCTGCAACTGGGCCTCTGCGTGCTTGCGGCACTCGATCTCGGACCTCAGTGCCTCCTTGTCCAGGCCCAGCTGCAATGTCCGCAGCGCCACTTGTTCCCGCATTTCGGCAGAACGGCGAAGCAAAAGGTAGGTCAAGAAACCGAGGAGGAGGCCCCCGGCAAAAAGCCGGACCAGTTCCGTGAATGCAATCGAGGAACGCTGCCAGTTCGCGGGCAGACTCTCTTGCAATCGGATGCGGCCTCCCTGCGGCAGGCGTATCTCGTGGCTGAACGCGTTCTCACGCAAACCGCCGCCGGCGGAAACTAGGGCCAGCCCCGCCCCGGCATCCACTTGAAAGTAATCCAGGCGGATCGAGTAACCCTGCGCCGCAAGTTCATCGAGCCGCATGATCCTTGAAAGATCGGTCAGATCTACCGTGGCAAGGACATGGCCCCAAGGTTGCGACTGGCCGTCGGCGCGCAGAAACAGCACCGCTTGCTTCGCAACAAGGGAGTCCGGGGTGATCGAAACAGCCGGCTGCCCTTGGCTTTTCAGGGTACCGCGCTGATCGGCAAGAGCGGACCATTGAACCGTGGCCAGCGTCTTGATGTTGTTGGCAGACTCGCCCTTGACAAGCTTGAGGCCGGGTTTCCCCTCCGGCGCAATTTCCAGGCGGCTGATGATTTCATTGGCTTTCAGAATCGTCCCTGCGGAAGCTCCCCAGGCTTCCGCAGAGGCGGTCGCTCCCGGAGCAACGCCAGCGATCAGCAACTCGGGCGCAAGCAGGGCCTGCCCGAGAAAGGTTCCGGCCAACGTTGCCCGGAGATGCAGACCACGCTCGGCATCCCGGGCACGCTCGCCCAATGCATGATGATCCTGCCTGATATAGCTGCCCACCGGAATCATGAAAAGTAGCCCGGCCAAGCCGGCCAAAACCAGCGCACCGCGCCTGCCGGCGGCAAAATTCACGAAAGTCCTTATCAAGTTTGGCAAAGCGATTCCAACTTATGGGAAAACGGGATCGGACTCACAGCGACCGGTAAAAATCAATCGATCACAATTACCTTCAATGCCAACACGTTCCAAACAGCCAGCCTGACTGGAACTGGAAGGCTATCCGGGTAAAGCAAAATTGAAGCCTAAAATAAACCAAGAAAGCGGGATCGTACGGCCGCGACCCGGCCGCAATTGCCGGCAGAGTTTGCCAAAGGGCTTGTCGCACTGCGAAGACTCCAGCTTCGACGGCAATGGGCCCTCAAACGAAAAAAGGGGCGTCGCCGCCCCTTTCTATATAA
>CAIZKA010000359.1 GCA_903933395.1 uncultured beta proteobacterium
AGGCTGTCCAGCCGCTTCTGCAATTTTTCGGATGCGGCGCCGGCAGCACCCAGCCCCGACAGGTCGCCCTTGGCGTCGGCAAGGAACACCGGCACGCCGGCCTGTGACAACTGCTCGGCCATGCGCTGCAGGGTCACCGTCTTGCCGGTGCCGGTGGCGCCGGTGATCAGGCCGTGGCGATTGGCAAGCTGCGACAGCAGCGCGAGTTCGATGTCGCCGCTCTTGGCGATGGGCAGGGCTTGGCTCATGGCGAGGATTCCCGGGATGCTAAAATTCACGATTCTAAGTGACAACAACGCGGCAACCGCGCAACCAGGGAAACAGACCATGGCCGGACATTCCAAATGGGCCAATATCCAGCATCGCAAGGGGCGTCAGGACGCCAAGCGGGGCAAGGTATTCACCAAGCTGATCAAGGAAATCACCGTCGCCGCCAAGATGGGCGGCGGCGATCCCGGCGCGAATCCGCGCCTGCGGCTGGCCATCGAAAAGGCCAAGGGGCAGAGCCTGCCCAAGGACAACATCGATAGCGCCGTCAAGCGCGGCACCGGGCAGCTCGAGGGCGTCAATTACGAGGAAATCCGCTACGAGGGCTATGGCATCAACGGCGCGGCGGTGATGGTCGACTGCCTCACCGACAACAAGGTGCGCACCGTCGCCGAAGTGCGCCACGCCTTCGCCAAACACGGCGGCAACATGGGCACCGACGGCAGCGTCGCCTTCCTGTTCACGCATTGCGGGCAGATGCTGTTCGCCCCCGGCACCAACGAAGCGGCGCTGATGGATGCGGCGATCGAGGCCGGCGCCGAGGACGTGGTGACCAACGAAGACGGCTCCATCGAAGTCATCACGCCACCCAACGACTTTGCCAACGTCAAGGACGCACTGGAAAAGGCCGGCTTCAAGCCGGAGTTCGGCGAGGTGACGATGAAGCCGCAGAACGAAACCGAATTCGAGGGCGAGGATGCGTTGAAGATGCAAAAACTGCTCGACGCGCTCGAAGCGCTGGACGACGTGCAAGAGGTCTACACCACGGCCGTCATCGACGAATAGCGTGGGTTCCTCGCCGCTCGCCCGGTTCGCCCCGCTGCTCTTCGTCCTGCTCTGGAGCACCGGCTTCATCGGCGCCAAGTACGGCCTGCCGCACGCCGAGCCGCTTTCCTTCCTGCTGGTACGCTACCTGCTGGTGCTGTCCCTGATGACGCTGATCGCGCTGGCGACGCGCGCACCGTGGCCACGGGATGCGCGGCAGTGGTTCCACATCGGCGTCGCCGGCCTGCTGGTGCACGGCATTTATCTCGGCGGCGTCTTCATGTCGATCTCGAAGGGCCTGCCGGCCGGCGTCGCCAGCCTGGTGGTCGGCATCCAGCCGCTTTTGACCGCCGTCGGCGCCGGATGGCTGCTGAACGAAGCCGTGCTGAAGCGGCAATGGCTCGGACTGGTGCTCGGCTTCGCCGGAGTGGCGATGGTGGTCTCTGGCAAACTCGGCAGCGGCTTCGGTCTCGACGCACTGTGGCCGGCATTCGCGGCGCTGGCAGGGATTACCGCCGGCACGCTCTACCAGAAACGCTTCTGCCCCAGCTTCGACTGGCGCACCGGCGCGATAGCCCAGTTCCTGCCCAGCGCCGTGGCCACGGGCATCGTCGTCGGCCTCAGCGGCAACTACCGGGTCGAGTGGGCACCCGACTTCATCTTCGCCCTGGGCTGGCTGGTGCTGGTGCTCTCCCTGGGCGCCATCTCGCTGCTCAACATGCTGATCCGGCGCGGCACGGCGGTGAACCTCGCCAGCCTGTTCTACCTGGTGCCGCCCTGCACGGCGCTGATCGCCTGGTTGCTGTTCGACGAAAGGCTGGCCGGCATGGCGCTGGCGGGCATGGCGCTCGCCGTCTGGGGCGTGTATCTTGCGCGGAAATGAAAGCTGCGGCCTCAACCCCCATCCGCATCCTCGGCATCGATCCGGGCTTGCGCTCGACCGGGTTTGGGGTCATCGACAAGGCCGGCAACAAACTTGCCTATGTCGCCAGCGGCTGCATCAGGACCGATGCGGCGGGCAGCCTGCCGGCGCGGATCAAGACCATCCTCGACGGGCTGGTCGAGATCATCGCCACCTACTCTCCACAACAGGCAGCGGTCGAAATCGTCTTCGTCAACGTCAACCCGCAATCCACGCTGCTGCTCGGTCAGGCCCGAGGCGCGGCGATTGCCGCGCTGGTCACGGCGAACCTGCCCGTGGCCGAATACAGCGCGCTGCAAGTCAAGCAGGCCGTGGTCGGCCACGGCAAGGCAGCGAAGGAACAGGTGCAGGCCATGGTCGCCCGCCTGCTCGCCCTTCCCGGCAATCCGAGTGCCGACGCCGCCGATGCACTGGCCTGCGCGATTGCGCATGCCCACGGCGGGCAAGGCATGGGGGCGCTGGCTACCGCCGGTCGCCGGGTCAAGAACGGGAGGCTGATGTAATGGCGTCGATTCTTTACGCTTGGGAATTCGGGGCGAACCTGGGGCATGTGGGCCCGTTCATGCCTCTGGCGCGCGAGTTGCGGCAGGCAGGCCACGACGTGCACTGGGCAGTCACCCAACCCGCGGCCGTGGGGGATTTTCTGGCCAGCGACGGTTTCACCTGGCTGGCCGCACCTTCAACCGTCGAGGTCAGCCGTCCGGGGCCGCCTTTGACGTATGCGGACATACTTCTGCGCTTCGGCTACGCGGATCCAAAAGCCCTGTTTGGCCTGGTCGGCGCCTGGCGAGAGCTGATGCGACTCACCGGGGCAAGGCTGATTCTTGCGGACCACGCGCCCACCGCGCTGCTTGCGGCCCGAACGCTGTCGATACCGGTCATGCAGTACTCATTCGGCTTTACCGTTCCGCCCAAACGAAGTCCTCTGCCGAATATGAGGCCGTGGACGGCTATTCCGGATCAGCAAATCCGGGAAATCGACCGGGCGGCGCTGACCAGCATCAATGTCGTACTGGCGCGGTTTGGTTGCCAGGCGCTGCCGAGTCTGGCCAATTTGTTCGATGTTGCCGAAGAAACCCTGGTGACATTTCCCGAGCTGGACCACTATCCTGATCGGGGCCCCGCCAGCTATTGGGGCAGCCTGCCGAGTGCAGGCTCGGGGAAACCGGCGACCTGGCCAAACGTTGGCCAGGGGCGCTGTTTTGCCTATCTGCGCCCGGAATCCCCGCACCACGAAGCGGCACTGGCCGCATTGCGCGCCCTCGAAATCTCGGCACTTGTCTTCGCTCCCGGACTCCCGTCGGCCACGGCCGAGCGGTTTGCCGCTCCCCACCTCAGGTTTCTCGATGGGCCGGCTGATATGGAGCAGATGGTCCGTGAAGCCGATGTCGCGATTACCTATGCCAGCCTCGCAACCACCACGGCCTTTCTGCTCGGAGGCAAGCCCTTGCTGATGCTGCCCGGACACCTGGAACAATTCCTGGTGGCGCGGCGCGTTGTAGACATGGGCGCCGGCATCCTGGTCAATCCCGAACTGCCTCCCGGCGATCTCAGGGGTCCATTGGCGAGCCTGTTCAACGACGCGAACTATCGCGACAATGCCCGAGCCTTTGCCGCCAAGTACGCCGCTTTCGATCAGTCGCAGATCATTCACAATCTTGTCCGGCGCATTGAAGAACTCCTGGATCCAGACCATCCGGCTGCAGGTATCGGAGAACTGTCATGATCGGCCGCATCACCGGAATGCTCCTCGAAAAGAACCCGCCGTCCATCACGGTGGATGTGCAGGGCCTCGGCTACGAAGTCGATGTGCCGATGAGCACCTTCTATAACCTGCCGGCCACCGGCGAGAAAGTTTCGCTGCACACGCACCTGATCGTGCGCGAGGACGGCCACTACCTGTACGGCTTCGCCTCGCCGGACGAGCGCACTGCCTTTCGCCAGTTGCTGAAGATTTCCGGCATCGGCGCGCGAACCGCACTGGCCGTGCTCTCGGGCATGTCGGTGACGGAACTGGCGCAGGCGGTGACGCTGCAGGAAGCCGGACGCCTGACCAAGGTGCCGGGCATCGGCAAGAAAACCGCCGAACGCCTGTTGCTGGAACTGCGCGACCGGCTACCGAAGACGCTGGCG
>CAIZKA010000360.1 GCA_903933395.1 uncultured beta proteobacterium
CGGCCAGCTCGCCGCGGGTGTGGCGCACGAGATCAACAATCCGATCGGCTTCGTCAATTCCAATCTGGGTACCCTCGGGCGTTATGTCGATGACCTGCTGCGGGTGATCGATGCCGCCAGCGACAGCGCTCCTGCGCAGGCCATCGCCAAGGAGATGGACCTGCCCTTCCTGCGCAGCGATCTCTCCGCCCTGCTCGGCGAATCGCGCGACGGGCTGGAGCGGGTGCGCAAGATCGTGGCCAACCTCAAGGACTTTTCCCACGTCGATGAAGCCGCCGAGTGGCGCGATGCCGATCTCATCCACGGACTGGAGAGCACGCTGAGCGTTGCCGCGCACGAGCTCAAATACAAAACCGACGTGGTGCGCAAACTGCAACCGCTGCCGTTGGTGCGCTGCATCCCGGCCCAGATCAACCAGGTCTTCCTCAACCTGCTGGTCAATGCCGCGCAGGCGATTCCGGAGCATGGCGTGATCACCCTTGAAAGCGGCCGGAAAGATGACCAGGTCTGGATCGAGGTGGCCGACACAGGAAAAGGCATGGACGAAGCGACCATCAAACGCATTTTCGAGCCATTTTTCACCACCAAGCCGGTAGGCACCGGCACCGGACTCGGCCTATCCATCTGCTACGACGTGGTGCATAAACACGGAGGCCGCTTCGAGGTGCACAGCACGCCCGGCGCAGGTACCCGCATCCGGCTCTGGCTACCCGTTGCCGGCCCGCCAGAGGCCTCCGCCGGCGCGGCCGGATAGCTTACGCCCGGTCAGCTGGCGGCGCCGTACCCAGGAATACGGCGTATTCCATATCCTCGATATCGATGTGTTTGACGATCCACACGCGAAGCATTCCCGCCAGGTCGTCCTCGACATCCTTCGCGGACTCCAGATCGGCCTTCAACCCGTCCAGCGCGCGAATGATCGCTTGGTGCAGTTCAATGTGCCCGGCCAGCTTCGGATAACGGTGATCGCGCATGTGCTGCTCTTCGAACTCGAAATGCGTCCTGGTGTAGGAAGACAAGGACTCAACCGCATCGAAGGCCGCGGCGAACCCGTGTCCTTTGTCGATCCACATCAGGAGCTGTTCCAGATACGAGACGAGCTGGGCGTGCTGTTCGTCGATAGCCGGAATTCCGGTTTTCTTGAATTCGATCCTGGAAGTGGTCATCGTCGGCGCACCAAAGGCAGATCAGTCGCTGGTGAAATCGAGGTCGCGCGCCCGGCACATCTTGGCCAGCACGGCATTTTCGAGGCCCAGCCGGCGGCGCGTCAGCGCCTGCGCCACGGCGGCGCGAAGTTCGTAATCCACCCAGGGTTTGGCGATGAAATTGTGGATGTGCGCCATGTCCAGCGCAAACACGATCTGGTCCAGGTTGGCCACGCCCGAGAGCAGCATGCGCACCGAGTCAGGCTGTTTTTCGGCGAACAGCTCGAGCAGCTTTCCGCCGTCCATGCCGGGCATCTGGTAGTCGGCGATGACGCAGGAGAAAGTCATCTCGTCGGCCATTTTGAGGGCGTGCGCCGGCGACTCGGTGACCTGCACGCTGATCCGTGCGGAGTCGAGTTCCGGCGCACTGCGTGGCCCCGCTTCCGAGCGCATCGCCGAGAAGACATCGTCGAGCCGGCTGTGATGGGTCAGGTCGCGGGCAACGGCATGGGCCACGCTGATGTCGTCATCGACCACCAGGATCTGATCCACCCGGTTGATGGCGTCGAGCGGCAGATCGATGCCCTTGTCGCGCAGCATCTTGGCCATGCGCCGGTTGTTGATCTGGGTGGTGCGGAAATCTATCGCCTGCATCACCGAGCTCTTCAGAAAATAGCCGCTCCAGGGCTTGGGGATGAAGCGGTAGATATGGGTCTGGTTGATCATGTCCACCAGCGCCGCCATGTCCGTCTGGCCGGACAATACCAGGCGCATGCAGTCTGGCTGAATGGCGTGTAATTGCTTGAGGAACTCCAGGCCGTCCATCTGCGGCATGCGGAAGTCGGTGATGACCACCTCGAACTCCTTTTCCTTCGCCCGCTGCAACGCCGCCGCCGTGTCGGTAAAGCCCTCCACGGCGTAGCGATACCGCCCCAGCGGCGGCGTCGAAAGTTCGCGGCGGACGGCGTTGACGATGCCCTGCTCGTCATCGATAACGAGCACGGCACGCAGCGGCGGGGTGTTGTCGGTGGGCACTACAGTGGCAGTCATTGCATTTCTCCCGGCAGGTTTATGACAATTTTATTCGATCAACGGCGCATGCGACGAGGGGTAAACGTGTGGTTTTAGCTGGCGCCATCCGCGCCGGTTCGCCCCCGCACTATGGAGAGAGCGCCTTCGTAATCGAAATGTGCAATGCAGCGCACGATCTTGTCACCCTCCTTGCC
>CAIZKA010000361.1 GCA_903933395.1 uncultured beta proteobacterium
CAGCTCGGCGATCACGCCGGAAACCGGACAAGGGATATCCATCGTCGCCTTGTCCGATTCCAGGGTCATCAGCGAATCTTCCGCTTTGACCATGTCGCCGACCTTGACCAGCAGTTCGATGATCGGCACGTCCTTGAAGTCGCCGATGTCGGGAACCTTGACCTCGACCACGCTCGCCGCAGCCGTGGGTGCCGCCGCCGCGACAGGCGCGGCGACCGCCGCTGCCGGTGCCGGGGCCGGTGCGGCGACGGGAGTCGCGACCGGGGCCGCGGTTGCGCCTGCGGCGGCGCTGTCGATCAGCGCGACCAGGCTGCCCTCCGCGACCTTGTCGCCGATCTTCAGCTTCAGTTCGGTCACCACGCCGGACACCGGCGAGGGCACATCCATGGTCGCCTTGTCAGATTCCAGCGTCACCAGCGAGTCCTCGGCCTTTACCGTGTCGCCGACCTTGACCAGCAGTTCGATCACCGGCACGTCCTTGAAGTCGCCGATGTCCGGCACTTTCACTTCGACTATGCTCATGGCTTATACCTTTACCGGATTGGGCTTGTTCGGATCGAGGGCGTATTTCTTGATCGCCTCGGCCACTTTCTCCTTCTTCACCTGGCCGTCCGCGACGAGTGCGGAAAGCGCGGCGACGGTGATCCAGTAGCGGTCCACCTCGAAGAAGTGGCGCAGCTTTTCGCGCGTGTCCGAACGGCCGAAGCCGTCGGTGCCGAGCACCGTGTAATGGCGCGGCACCAGCGAGCGGATCTGCTCGGCGAAAACGCGGATGTAGTCGGTGGCGGCGATCACCGGCCCGCGCGTTTCGGCGAGGCAGGCGGAGACATGCGGCACGCGCGGCTTTTCGGTCGGGTGCAGCAGGTTCCAGCGCGCGCAATCGTTGCCGTCGCGCGCCAGTTCGTTGAAGCTGGGGCAGGACCAGAGGTCGGCTTCGACGTTCCAGTCCTTCTTCAGGAGCGCGGCGGCGGCGACGGCTTCCATGAAGATGGTGCCCGAGCCCAGCAGCTGGACGCGCGGGCCGTTACTCGCTGCACCCTTGCGGAACTGGTACATGCCCTTGAGGATGCCCGGCGCGGCGCCCTCGGGCATCGCCGGATGCTCGTAGTTCTCGTTCATCACCGTCAGGTAATAGAACACGTCTTCCTGGTCGGTCACCATGCGGCGCAGGCCGTCCTGCACGACCACGGCGACTTCGTAGGCGAAGGTCGGGTCGTAGGAAATGCAGTTCGGCACGGTGGCCGCCAGCACCTGCGAATGGCCGTCCTCGTGCTGCAGGCCTTCTCCGTTGAGCGTGGTGCGCCCGGCCGTGCCGCCAACCAGGAAGCCGCGCGCGCGCTGGTCGCCCGCGGCCCAGACCAGATCCATGGTGCGCTGCATGCCGAACATCGAATAGCAGACATAAACCGGGATGGTCTGCACGCCGTGCGTCGAATAGCTGGTGCCGGCGGCGATCCAGTCGGCCATGGCGCCGGCCTCGTTGATGCCTTCCTGGAGGATCTGGCCGTTCTTGGTTTCCTTGTAGAACATCATCTGGTCGGCGTCCTGCGGCACGTAGTTCTGGCCGTCCTGGTTCCAGATGCCGATCTGGCGGAAGAGGCCCTCCATGCCGAAGGTGCGCGACTCGTCGACCACGATGGGCACCACGCGCTTGCCGATGACCTTGTCCTTGAGCATCACGTTGAGGCCGCGCACGAAGGACATCGTCGTCGAGAACTCGCGCCCTTCCCCGCCGGCCTTGAGCAGGGCGTCGAAGGCGGACAGCGGCGGCACCGGCAGCGATTCGGCCTTGGTCCGGCGCGACGGCAGGTAACCGCCCAGGGCCATGCGGCGTTCGCGCATGTAATTGAGCTCCGGCGAGCCCTCGGGGAAGGTCAGGTAGGGCAGTTTTTCCAGATCGGCGTCCGGCACCGGCAGCTTGAAGCGGTCGCGGAAGGCCTTGATCGAGGTGGTGCCCATCTTCTTCTGCTGGTGGGTGATGTTCTGCGCCTCGCCGGCTTCGCCCATGCCGTA
>CAIZKA010000362.1 GCA_903933395.1 uncultured beta proteobacterium
ATCACCAACCTCACCGAAGAAACGGTGTCGCGCGCCATGAGCCGCCTGCGCCACCTCGGACTGCTGCAGCGCCGGGGCCGCCGCCACGGGCTGATGCTGGTCGCCGATCCCGCATTTGCTATCTAGTTCAGAGCCAGGTTGAAAGCGATGGACGTACTTCCACCGGTCATCCCGGGCTTGACCCGGGATCCAGTAACGGTGGCCGACTGGATTCCGGCTTTAGTTGCGGCATAACCTGAAGGTTAGCCTTCACTGAAACTTCGTTTTCGCCGGAATGACGTATGAGAGGTATCGGCATTCAATAAATTCACAAGCAGCACACTAGCCACCCATTACCGCATAACCCCGTCACCACACCCAAGGAGCTCGCATGAAACGCATCATTCTCGCCGCACTGATTTTCGCCGCATTTCCCGTCATGGCCCAGGTCACCGTCAAGGATCCCTGGGTGCGCGCCACCGTCTCGGCGCAGAAGGCCACCGGCGCCTTCATGCAGATCACCTCGGTGCAGGACGTGCGCCTGATCGAAGCCAGTTCGCCGGCAGCCGGCGTGGTCGAGGTGCATGAAATGGTGATGGAAAAGGACGTCATGAAGATGCGCGCCGTCAAGGGCCTCGACCTGCCCGCCGGCAAGACGGTCGAACTCAAGCCCGGCGGCTACCACGTCATGCTGATGGATTTGAAGCAGCAGATGAAGGAAGGCGACACCGTGCCCCTGACCCTCGTGGTCGAAGGCAAGGACAAGAAGCGCAGCACGATCGAAGTCAAGGCTCCGGTCAGGCCGCTGACTGCCGTGAGCAAGCCGGAAGCCGAACACAAGCATTGATGGCTTTGCCGCAACCGCAATGACCTTCGTTCGCCGCCGCCGTCTCAGCGCATGGATCGCGATAGTCGCGATCCTGCTGGCGGCGCTCGCGCCGGGCATTGCGCAAGCCTTGGCTTCATCGCAACCACAGCCGACGCCTTGGGCCGAGATCTGCACGTCCGCCGGAATGCAAGTCCGGCAGGGTATCGCGCCGACCGGCGATTCCGGCGAACACGACGGGATGATGTCCGGGCATTGCCCCTTCTGCCTCAACCACGCCGGCCACTTCGCCTTGCCGGCAACGCCGCCCGATTTTGCCTTGGCAATCGACGCCGGCGCGGCCTTGCCCGGTTCTTCCGTCACCACCCCTTCCTCACGCTACGCCTGCACTTCGCCGCAATCGCGAGCACCGCCCTTCCTCTCCTGATCTTTCCCTTGCAGTCCGGCGCCGGGCATTTGCCCGGGCCACACTCATATGTTCAGGAGATTCAGATGTCTTGCAATTCATCGCCCTTGTCGGGAATGCGCCGTCGCCCCATCGCGCTCGCCGTCGCCTTTTACTTTGCCGTCCCCATGGCGCAGGCCCAACAGCCCGTGCTGTCCGAAATTACGGTAACCGGTACGCGCGAGGCGACACCGCTGCTTGAATCGTCGGCATCGGTTGGAGTCATCAATCGCGACACCATAAAGTTTACGGCGCCAGCCCATCCGCAGCAATTGCTCGGGCAAATTCCCGGCGTGTCTGTCAATGTCACCAACGGCGAAGGCCATACCACGGGCATTCGCCAGAAGATCGGCACCGACCCCGTCTACCTGTACCTGGAGGACGGCATACCGACGCGTGCCACCGGCTTCTTCAACCACAACGCCCTGTACGAAATCAATCTGCCGCAGGCCGGGGGCGTGGAAGTGGTGAAAGGTATCGGCTCGGCTCTGTATGGGTCGGACGCGATCGGCGGCACGGTAAATGTCCTGACCAGATCGCCGACCAGGGATAGCGGACTGGACCTGTCCGCCGAGTTCGGCAGTTATGGCTGGTATCGCTTTCTGGGTAGCGCCAACACCGGGCAAAAAGACCTGGGTGCGCTGCGCGCGGATCTGAATGTCTCGCATACCGACGGCTGGCGCGACAGAACCGCGTACGATCGGCAGAGCGTCAATCTGCGCTGGGACTACGCGCCAGGCAACGACAGCGCAATGAAGACCATTCTTGGCTATACGAAGATCGATCAGCAGACCGGCGCGAATTCGGCGCTGACCCCGTTCGAATACGAACACACGCCCACCGTCAACGCGCGGTCCGTGGCCTACCGCAAGGTTGACGCACTGCGGCTATCAACCAACGTGGACAAGGATCTCGGCGACAACACATTGCTCTCGGTGACACCCTACTTCCGCCACAACTATATGGACCTCAACGGCTCCTACAATTTCAGCAGCGCGACGTCCGGCGATCCGCGGATCGAGAAGACCGATGTGTACTCGCTGGGTTTTCTGCTGAAATGGCGCAAGGACTTTCCGCAAGCCATGGGCGCGCGGCTGATCGCCGGCATGGATTATGACTACAGCCCGGGCCAGCGCACCGAGGACGCCATCAATTTCACCGGATGCACGGTGGCCGGCACCGCAACGAGGGCGCAGAAGTTCAATTGCTACAGGGTGGGTCCGCGCATCTATGATTACGACGTGACCTATCAAAGCGCCTCGCCGTATCTGCATCTTGAATTTTCCCCGATTGAAAGATTGCGCCTGACGGCCGCGGTGCGCTACGACACCATGAACTACAGGGCTACCAACCACTTGGCCGCCGGTGACCTGGTCATTACGACTACCGGCACCAAGCACTATTGGCAGAATGCAAGTACATCCCAGTCGTTTGCCAAGGCCAGCCCCAAACTGGGCGCGAACTATGAATTGACCCCTGCCGCCCACATTTATGCCTCCTACAACCAGGGCTTTCGCGCGCCGGGTGAAGGCAATCTGTTCCGCGCCGGTCAGGACACGACCCTGGCCAGGGCGCGAACCAAGGCGACCGACGCACTGGATCTGAAACCCATCGACGCGGAACAGTACGAACTGGGGGTGCGCGGCGAAGCCGGCGGTTTGACTTATGACCTGACGGCCTATTCCCTGAAAAAGGACAACGACATTCTCAGTCAGCGCGATCCCACCAACCAGACCACGATTTCCACCAACAACGGCAGCACCAAACATGAAGGCGTGGAATTGGGATTGGGCAAGGCCTTCGGCGAGCATTGGCGGGCGGATATTGCCTATTCGTATGCCCGGCATACCTATGAAACCTGGATTACCAACCAATTCACCGGCGCCAACCTGAATGGCAACGCGATCGAATCGGCGCCCAGGCGGCTTGGCAATGCGCGCCTGACCTGGATGCCGGCGACTGGCACCACGGCCCAGCTCGAATGGGTGAAAATGGGCTCCTACTGGCTCGATGCGGGCAACACGGGGAAATATGGAGGGCATGATCTGTGGAGCCTGCGCGCCAGCCATCAATTGTCGAAGGGCCTGTCTGTTGCCGCACGCATCATGAACCTGGCCGACAAGCGCTATGCCGACAGCGCCGGGGGAACAGGGGCCGCGCCGACCTTGTCGCCCGGCCTGCCGCGAACCCTGTTTGCAACCCTCGAATCCTCATGGTGAGAAGCTTCGTTGCGGCAATGATCCTCGCCTGGGCGGCTGGGCTTGCCGCCCAAGAGGGGCACGGCGACCATGGAACTGGTGCGCCAAAGGCCGGGGCCAAGGCGGCACTCGCTGTCAGGGCGGGCTTGTCGATGGGCGCCGCGGTTTCGCCTGCCGGGCTGTTGTGGCTGGTCGGGCTGAATGCTGACGGCAGGCTGTTTGTCCAGTCGAGCACGGACTTCGGCCTCAAATGGAACTCGGCCCGCTTGCTCGACATCGGTAGCGACAAGGTGGCGGCCGACGGCGAGAACCGGCCCAAGATTGCCTTCGGACCGGAGAATCGGGTTGTCGTCTCCTACACGCAGCCGCTGGCCAAGCCCTATACCGGCGAAATCCGCATGTTGCGTTCCGACGACGGCGG
>CAIZKA010000363.1 GCA_903933395.1 uncultured beta proteobacterium
CGACACGCGGGAACTCGCCGCATTGGGCGTCGGCAGCATTGCCATCATGAGCAACGACCCGACTGACTACCCTGAGGATTCCTGGACGAATATGGTGCAAATCGCGCGCGAGCTGGAGTTTCCCTTTCCCTATGTGCTGGACGACACGCAGGAGGTGGCGAAGGCCTACGGCGCCGTGTGCACGCCGGATTTCTTCGGCTACAACGCCCGGCTGGAGCTGCAGTATCGCGGCCGGCTCGACGAGTCGCGCAAGGAGACCGCGCCCGAAGCTGTCCGCCGCGACCTGTTCGAAGCGATGCGGCAGGTGGGCTTGAGCGGACAGGGGCCTCTGCAACAGCTGCCGGGTATCGGCTGCTCGATCAAGTGGAAAAATTCATGAGGCTGGCGCTGCTTGTCGCACTCTGGTTGGTCATGACATCGGCAGGTGCGGCCGACAATGTACTGCTGGTCCAGATGCAGCCGGGAGGGCGATACCTGGTCTGGCATACCGAAGGCGAAAGCGAGCTGTCGGACGACGAAGTCATGGAACTTGAGATGGCCGCCAGGCCCGGGGGCGGCGAAGAAATGCAAACCAGCGCCGGCCCGGCCCGCGCCTATGAAACCAGCGACGGCGTGACGATCAGCCTGCCCGCGGCAAAGAACGACAAGTCTGTGCTGATCGACCGCGACAGCTGCGGACATATCAGGCTCTGGCATGCCGCCGGCAGTACCAATCTGTCGGACGACGAGATTACCGACATCGTCATGAGTGCGCTCCCCGAAGGCGGCAAGCGCCTCACCCTCGGCGGCTACCACGTCAAGGCCTTCATCACCAAACTCGGCGTGACCGCGACCCTCTGGAAGGTTCCGGCCAAATAGCCGCCGGGCGCCGTCCTCTCAGCGCCCGGCGCCAGCGCCCGGCGCCAGCTTGCCGACTTGCGCCTCGATCAACCGTGAACCTTCGCTGTCCATGAAACTGACGAAGGCGGTCGCCGCCGGCATCAATCGCTTGTCGGTGCGATAGACCAGACGCCACTGGCGCTTGACCGGCGTACCGGTGACGTTCAGCCTGACCAGGCGGCCGACCGAGCGTTCCAGCCCGATGGTGTGTTCCGAAATGAACGATAGGCCCAGCCCCGCCATCACCGCCTGCTTGATGGTCTCGTTGCTGCCCAGTTCCATGAGTGCGCCGGGCGTGACGCCATGCTCGGCGAGGAAGCGCTCGAGTGCGCTACGCGTGCCGGAGCCGGGCTCGCGGATCAGCAGGGTTTCCTCCGCCAGTCGCTGCGGGTCGATGCGCTTTTTGTCGGCCAGCGGGTGGTCGGGTGCGGCGATGAACACCAGCGGGTGCTCGGCAAAAATCTTGGCCACGGTTTCAAACTCGCTCGGCGGCGTGCCCATGATGGCCAGGTCGATGCCGTTTTCAGCAAGCTGGCGCACGATGGTGCCGCGGTTGTTCACTGTCAGTTCCAGTTCGACGCCCGGATGGCGGCGCCGGAATTCAGCCAGCAGCGACGGCGCAAAATACTTGGCGGTGCTGACCACGCCGATCTTCAGCCGTCCGGCTTCGACGCCCTTCAGCGCCGCCAGCGCTTCGCCGGCCTCGCGCAATTGCTCCGCGATACGCTGTGCCTGGCGCGCCACCTCTTCGCCGGCGGCGGTGAGCCGCACTTTCTTGCCGGCCTGCTCGGTCAGCGGCAGTCCGGCCTGATCTTCGAGGGCCTGCACCTGCATCGACACGGCCGGCTGGGTCAGGTGCAGTTCTTCGGCGGCGCGCGAGAAGGAGAGATGGCGGGCCACCGCCTCGAATATCTTGAGTTGACGCAGGGTGACGTTCTTCATGACAGAGTGTTCGAGTGATGTTCCATGAAGGTTTCAAGGTCATCAAACGGCAGTGGCCG
>CAIZKA010000364.1 GCA_903933395.1 uncultured beta proteobacterium
CGCCATCAATCTCCTCTAATGGCCTGCAATCCCACAGGCTGCCGCCACGGCATGAAATGCAAGCACCCATACCCCACCGGGGGGTACCGTCCTCGCGTCCCGCTCGGACATAAAAAAACGGACGCCGAAGCGTCCGTTTTAGCTTCAAAACTGACTGAGTCAGATTAGAAGTTGTGGGCCAGGCCGAGGTTCCAGCCGCTGGTGCCGTAGCCCACGCCGCCGGCATTGGCAGCCGTAGAGAGCGCGTAGTTGGCGGTGCGGTCGTTGTTGATCTGACCATAGTCGAGGTACACATTGGTGCGCTTCGACAGGCTGTAGTTCATGCCCAGGCCCCACTTGGTGGCATCGCCTTGCAGAGCAACTCCGCGCTCGGTTGCGTTGCGGTCATCGTTGATAGCGCCGTAGGTGGCCTTGAACAGGAAGTTGCCGTAAGGCACGCTGGCGCTGATGAACCAGTCATCATAATCCACAAGATTACGGACGAGCGCGGTCTTGGCGAAGCCGGCGGCATCTGTGTCATGGTGATCATACAAGGCGCGAACCTTGACCATGCCGAAGTCGTAGGAACCGGCGATGGTCCAGACAACCGTGGTGCCGGCGCCAGTGCCACCGTTGGCCGCCAGGGCGCCTTTGTGCTCGGGTCGGACAGTCTCGTAGTCGAGGTCGAGGCTGATCGGGCCATTGGCATATTTGCCGGCGATCGTGTAGAGAAGACCGTCACTCGTGTTGGCCTTGACACCACCGGGGACCGCACCAACGGTTGATTGGCTGCCTGCGACTTCCTGACCGCCGACGTCACGCGAATGCGCCAGCACCACGGTGAAGCCGCCACCAAATTTGGGGGAGATCCAGGCGATGGCATTGTCGGCGCGATCGACCTGACCGGTCATCTGGGTGAAGTTACCCGCGCTGCCGCCGGCGAACGCATCGTAGCCGTTGAAAATGCCGTAGCGGACGCCGTCCAGGCGGCCACCGACAAACGTACCGTACTTGTCGCTGGCCAGGCCGACATAGGAGTGGCGGTTCAGCGAGCTGAACACGCCGGCGGTGCCAGCAGCAGCGCTGTTGGTAGCATCGGTCGTCAGACCCTGCTCAACTTCGAAGATCGCCTTCAGGCCGTTGCCCAGATCTTCCGAACCCTTGAAGCCGATACGGCTGCCGGCCTGCATGCCGCCGGCCATTTCCGTCTTGGTGCCACGGGTGTTAATACCACCGCTGTCACCACCGCGGGACAAGTAGCCGTAGTCAACACGACCGTAGATGGTCACGTTGGACTGCGCGAAGGCCGGAGCCGCCGAGATGGCGGCGATGGCCAGGGCGATTAGTTTCTTTTGCATAGATTTCTCCAAAAAGAGAGTTGGTTATAAACAGTTTGCAATGACACCACGTGGTCGGTCACTACTGGCTGTCACTACCCGAATCCGGGAAGCTGTGTGCATTTTCCTTTGACGCCGGGCAACGGGCAATCGCCACGGCAGTTTTTGGGCCTCGTCGCGGTCATTTTGTGGCTTTCTCACAACAACCGCCGCCGTATCGCCGGCGCCGACTTTCCCGGAGGGGGTGCAAGGTTGCGCCGGCAGTGCGTGGCGATTTCCGAAAGCCACCCATGAAGAACGCAGGCAGCGGCGTTCAAAACGGCGGAAACCGCAGACTGGAAAATGCTCGTCCGGCCAGCAAGGCGCGTCGTTCAACCTCCGCCGCCGACTCAAGCCAGCCTTTCCCTTCGAGGAAAATCAGGAACGCTCGGGTGCTGACCTTGCGGCAGTTATCTGGCACGTGAAAGCTGGCTCGGGCTATCTTGTGGTCCTCGAACAGGAAAACCCCCGTCTTGGGCGGCTGTTTCAGGGCGAAGTCGTTCATGGCCTCCTGAACAGCCAACTCGCCAAGATTTGATTTGCGTGAAGTTGCCGTCTGCTGGTAGTGCTGGAATGTCTTCGTTGGAACGACAGGCAGCTTGTGGGACTTGACCCACTTTGCCAGTTTGTCACTGGTCGGCGTCTGGTTGTGCGTAACTTCGTGCAAGACCATGTCGACCAGCATGACCGACCAACCCGGCTTGAACAGCACGTCGAGCGCGTCCGCGTAGGCCAGCGTAATGAGCGGCCCGGCATCGGGCAGCAAAACAACGTTCGACGACATCAGGTCGCCCGCTCAGGACGGCAGCGCGTGCAGACTATCGACCATGCTCCGCGTATCAGCCCCTGGCAGTCTCGGCATTGGCAGGTGTGCTTGTGCCATCAGCAGGAACAGGTCTTCCTCACTGTCGATGCCCAGCGCGTGCATGGCCTTGTCGCCGGCCGATCGACCGAGCGAGAAATCGAGCAGAACCCTGAAATTCTGGTTTCCGCTGATCTCGGCGGCTTCAAAAGTCTCGACCAGATGGCGAAGCTCAGCGTTGAACAATGCGTTCACGGATGTGTCGGTCTTGGCGGCAATGACCTTGGCCCGCTTGAGCAAATCGCGATCTACCGCCCCAGTGAAGTTAACAGTGGTTGCCATTTCTGCCTCCTTGAAGATAACACATGAATAAGTGTAACACGTAACTATAGGCTACGGGTTGGCGGCTAGTGCAGTGTTGCACACTAGGGTCTGTTCTCATTCAGGCGACGTGTGCGACGGGGCGAGTCCGGCCCCAGGGCAAGGCGCGAGCGACGCGGCGTGGTTGTTCCACGTGAGGAGCGAGCAACGCCGCCATGGGGCCGGAATCACCCCGTCCCTTCGGGTTGCCGCGCAATGGGGCGTCTGCGGCGTTGTCGGGCTTGGCAATGGGACAACCATTGCCTTCACCCTCCGCCTTGCATCCATCCCCATTGCGCGGCAACGCATCGCGCCGACTGAATGAGAACAGACCCTAAGAGCGCCTTATAAGCCGAGGTTTCGTCATTCCCGCGAATGCGGGAATCCAGAGGCGTTTACGGACAAAAACACTGGGTTCCCGCTTTTGCGGGAACGACGGGGAAGGGGTAGAGGCTTGCGCCGCTGGTGCCGGTGTGAGGCTTGCCCATGGTGCTTTCTCCATTCGTTGCACAGGTAAATCAAATCGTCGATCAGCACTGCCTTGACCTGCTCAGACTCACACCCCAGTGGATTCACGCTCCTCGCTCAGACTCAAACCCCATTGGATAATGCTCGCTATTGACTCCAACGGCATCGTTTAGTACGATTTGTATTACGTTTTTTAATTCAGTTTGTACTTCACAATGACTGCATTCTCCCTCCGGTTGCCCGAAAGTCTGATGAAGGAAGTTGATGCCAGGGCAAAGCTTTTGCACCTGCCCCGCTCGGAGTATGTCCGCTTGGCCATTAGCCGCATGAACCGGGAAGTCGCTGCCGAAGAGAGGCGCACGCGGCTTCAGTCGGTTTCGGCGCGAGTGCGCGATGAAAGCATGCGGATTTGCGCTGAATTCGATGTCGTCGAGTATGGGCATGGCAAAACCCGGTAACGGCGAGGTCTGGCTCGCCAACCTTAATCCCGGCCGCGGCACCGAACCGGGAAAAATGCGTCCGGTTCTGATCGTGCAGGGGCAAGCGCTGCTGGACGCCGGTCATCCATCGACGCTTGTCGTGCCACTGACGACAAACCTGATGAATGACGCCGCTCCGCTCCGCCTCCGCGTTCCAGCGCGCGAGCGGCTCGATCAGGATTCCGATCTGCTGATTGACCAGTTGCGCGCGATCGACAATCGACGCTTGTCGGCGGGGCCCCTGGCCCGCTTGCCCATTGCGGCGATGCGCGAGGTCTATCGCGCCATCGCCGAGGTGCTGGAATTTCCTGAATAAGCAATGTGAGCCGGGCGCTGGCGCTCCGGCGCCCATAAAAAGTTATGTCTTCGGCAAAGCCGGAGACGGTATCCCTTGCGGACGGCGCCGGCGGCACGGCGCGGGGAAACGTGTTCAGTCCTTCGGCAGCACCTGCCGCAGCCTCGATTGCGCCGCCGCGTAAACTTGTTGCCTGTCGCGCCTGCCGACGCTGACCACGGTGACAAACACGACGTCGTCATCGACGCGATATACCAGCCGATAACCAATCTGCCTGAGCTTGATCTTGTAGCAATCGACCATGCCAGAGAGTGCGGCAGAGGGGATGCGCGGGTTAAGCAGCCGCTCTTCGAGCTTTTTTTTCAGCGGCTCGCGCACGCTGCCGTCGAGTTTTTTCCATTCCGCCAACGCCAGTTCGTGGAAGCGCAGCTTATAGCTCATCCAGACCGACCTCGACGAAGGGCCCGTTGGCGCGTTCCTGCACCATCCGGGCGTCTTCCAGGTCTTCCAGATAGGCCATGAGCCGCTCGTAGTGTGCCGCCGGCAGGAGATAGGCCTCGGGCCGGTTGTGGTTGAGTATGGCCACGGGACTTTCATCGGCCTGCTTGATGATGGCGGCGAAATTGCGCTTCAGTTCGGTGACGCTGACCGTCATATTGGTCAAGATGGTATCCATGAGACCTCCGTCAAACGCGCTTGCGGACGCATTAAAAATGCCGTATTAGATGCCAATTCTAGCATCTAATACGGCATTTCAGCACTCCGCCTTCAGCTCAGCGTGACGCGGGCAAATTTTCGCTTGCCGACCTGCAATACGACGCAGTCTCCGGCGCTCAGCGCCGTGTTGCGGTCGCCGACTTTCTCGCCATTGATGCGCACCCCGCCGCCCTCGATCATGCGCAGCGCGTCCGAAGTGCTCGGCGTCAGGCCCGCGGCCTTGAGGACCTGGGCCAGCGAGCCGGCCGGGACGCTGATTTCGGGCATGTCGTCGGGCAGGACGCCACGCTGAAAACGCGCCTCGAATTCGGCCAGCGCCGCGTCCGCATCCCTGGTCGAATGAAAGCGGGCGACGATCTCCTGCCCCAGCAGCACCTTGACGTCGCGCGGATTGCGCCCCTCGGCCACTTCGCGCTTGAAGCGGGCGATTTCGTCGTTGCCGCGAAACGACAGCAGTTCGTAGTAGCGCCACATTAGTTCATCCGAGACCGACATCAGCTTGCCGAAAATCTCGGTGGGCGACTCGGCGATGCCGATGTAATTGCCCAGCGATTTCGACATCTTGTTGACGCCGTCGAGGCCCTCCAGCA
>CAIZKA010000365.1 GCA_903933395.1 uncultured beta proteobacterium
CGTGGGCAAGACCGAAATCGCGCGGCGCCTGGCGCGCCTGGCCAATGCGCCTTTCATCAAGATCGAAGCGACAAAATTCACCGAAGTCGGCTACGTCGGCCGCGACGTGGACACCATCATCCGCGACCTGATCGAGACGGCAATCAAGGATGCCCGCGAAAAGGCCATGCGCATCGTCCGCGATCGCGCAATGGACGCCGCCGAGGATCGCGTGCTCGACGTGCTGCTGCCGCCGGCAAGAGTCGGCGCTGGCGAGACGCCGGACGAAAACACCACGCGCCAGAAATTCCGCAAGAAGCTGCGCGAAGGCGATCTCGACGACAAGGAAATCGAGGTCGAAGTGGCTGCGCCCCAGGCCAGCATGGAAATCTTCGCGCCGCCGGGCATGGAAGACCTGACCCAGCAGATCCAGGGCATGTTCCAGAACATCGGCGGCGGAAAGAAACGGCAGCGCAAGATGAAAATCCGGGATGCTCTGAAAGCGCTGGCCGACGAAGAGGCGGCGCGACTGATCAACGACGAGGAAGTCAAGGCCGAGGCGCTGAAGAACGTCGAACAGAACGGCATCGTCTTTCTCGACGAAATAGACAAGATCGCCTCGCGCTCGGAGGCCCATGGCGCCGAGGTTTCGCGCCAGGGCGTGCAGAGGGACCTCCTGCCGCTGGTCGAGGGCACGACGGTGTCGACCAAGTACGGCATGATCAAGACCGACCACATCCTGTTCATCGCCAGCGGCGCCTTTCACCTGGCCAAGCCCTCCGACCTGATCCCTGAATTGCAGGGTCGCTTTCCGATCCGCGTCGAACTCGACTCGCTCTCGGTGGACGATTTCGAGCGGATACTCACCCAGACCGACGCCTGCCTCACAAGGCAGTATCAGGCTTTGCTGGCGACCGAGGACGTCACGCTGGAATTTGCCGCCGACGGCATCAAGCGCCTCGCGGAGATCGCCTTCCAGGTTAATGAAAAAACCGAGAACATAGGCGCGCGCCGGCTCTACACCGTGATGGAAAAACTGCTCGAGGAAATCTCCTTCGACGCCGGCAAGCGCGGCGGCGAGAAGCTGGCCATCGATGGCGCCTATGTCGATGCCAAGCTCGGCGAACTGGCGAAGAACGAAGACCTGTCGCGCTACGTGCTGTGATCGAACGCATCGCGGGAATCGTCTTCCCGATCTATGCGGTAGTGGCGGTCGGCTACGCCTACGGTCGCTGGAAGAAGCCGGACATGTCGGTCGCCAACCAGCTCAACATGGACATTTTCGTGCCGGCACTGGTGTTCGCCGCGCTGGCCTCGAAAGCCTTCGACATTTCGCAGCAGCTTCCGCTGCTGCTCGGCTCGACCATCGTCCTGCTCGGCACCGGCCTGCTGGCCTGGCCGGTGGCGCGCCTGCTGGGCGTGGCGCCGAACACCTTCGTGCCGCCGATGATGTTCAAGAATTCCGGCAACATGGGGCTGCCGCTGATGGTCCTGGCTTTCGGCGAGTCGGCGCTGCCGGCGGCGGTGGTGCTGTTCCTCTGTTCTAACCTGCTGCACTACTCGCTCGGCACCTGGATGCTCGACCACCACGCGCGGCTGTCGAACCTCTGGCGTGTGCCGGTGATCGCGGCGGCGCTGGCCGGACTGGCCGTGAGCCTGCTGCATTTCCCGCTTTGGCAGCCGCTGTGGCTGGGAATCAAGATGCTGGGCGACATCTCGATTCCGCTGCTGCTGTTCGCACTCGGCGTGCGCCTCACCGACAGCCGCAATGCCGACTGGAAGCTCAGCATTGCCGGCGCGCTGACCACGCCGCTGGCCGGCGTGCTGGTGGCACTGCTGATGAACCTGGTGCTGGGCCTGACCGGACGCGATGCGGCGATGCTGATCGTGTTTGGCGCGCTGCCGCCGGCGGTACTCAACTACATTTTCGCCGAGCGCTACCACCAGGAGCCGGAGAAGGTAGCTTCCATCGTGCTGATCGGCAACATGGCGTCGTTGCTGA
>CAIZKA010000366.1 GCA_903933395.1 uncultured beta proteobacterium
CAAGCCCGCGACGCCGCATCGGGTAGGCACGCTGGCGCACATCGCCGACTGGGACATGCAGCAGCTGGGCGTGCTCGACATCATCGCCCAGGGCGGCGAGCGCTTTCGCGTGCTGCGCCACTGGACGGAGGATTCCGGATTGCTGCGCGGCGAGATCGAACTGATTGCCGCCGCGCCGGTGCTGCCCGTGCCCGGCGCCTACGCGCGGCTGGTGCCGCTGTTGCGCGCCATCGTCGACGAGATGGCGGCCGGTGCGTCGCGCGCTCCGGCCGCGCCGCATCGCTTCTTCGACGCCGGCTGGATGGGCATGCGCTATGCCGAAGTGCTGCCGATTCCGCTCGCCGCGAAGCAGAAGCTGCTGGAGATGGACGACAGTATCGACCGGCTCGAAATCATTTATCGCTTCCTTGAGAGCAAGGGTTTGCTGCCTGATGCCTGAAGGGCATCAAGGATGCGCCGCACCGGCGCCGGCAGCGCGGCGTCTGCGGTAGCGGCCAGATCCAGCCATTGCAGGTTTGGCTCCATTGCCACGGGGCGCGGCTTCACCTCTAGCAGCAGCGGTGCAATGCGCAGCCGGAAGTGGCTGAAGGCATGCTCGATAGTCGGCGCCGGCGACACGGCGACGACGCGGCAGGCGAAGCGCTGCGCGGCCCACTCCCGCGCGTCGGCGCCTTGCGGCAGTTCCGGCAGCGACAGCAGGCCGCCCCAGATGCCGGCCGGCGGTCGCGTTTCGAGCAGCACACGATCGCCATCCCTCAGCACCAGCAGCGTCACCTCGCGTTGCGGAATCGTGCGGCGCGGCTTCGCCGTCGGCAGTTCGGCTGTGCGACCGCGGGCGCTGGCAACGCATATGTCGGCCAGCGGACAGTTTTCACAGCGTGGTTTGCTGCGCGTGCAGACCGTGGCGCCGAGATCCATCTGCGCCTGGTTGTAAATGCCGCCGTGGCGCGCCGGCATCAGTTCCGTGGCCAGCGCCCAGAGGCGCTTTTCGACGGCGCTGCTGCCGGGAAAGCCTTCGACGCCGAAGGCGCGGCAGAGCACGCGCTTGACGTTGCCGTCGAGTATCGGCGCGTGCGCGCCGAAGCAGAAGGTGGCGATGGAATTGGCGGTGGAACGACCGATGCCCGGCAGCTGCGCAATGACGTCCGGATCACGCGGGAACTGGCCGCCGTATTGCGTCATTACCGCGATAGCGCAGGCGTGCAGGTTGCGCGCGCGGGCGTAGTAGCCGAGCCCGCTCCACAGGGCCATGACGTCCGCCACCGGCGCGGCGGCCAGATCACCGAGCTGCGGGAAGCGTTCGAGGAAGCGCCGGTAATACGGGATCACCGTCGCCACCTGCGTCTGCTGCAGCATGATCTCCGACAGCCAGACGCGGTAGGGGTCGCTGGTGTTCTGCCAGGGCAGGTCGTGCCGTCCGTGACTTTTGTGCCAGCGGATCAGGCGGGCTGAAAAATTGCTCACTCGCTCATTTGCCTGTAACCGGCCTCACCCGGCGCGCGGCGAGTTTGGCACGCTGCCGTGCCTCATCGGTCGTGTCGGCATTCGCCACCGCCACGCCCATGCGGCGCTTTCTGAAACTCTCGGGTTTGCCGAACAGGCGCAGGTCGGATTCGGGTACCTGCAGGGCGTCGGCGACGCCTTCGAAGGCAATGCCCTTTTCTTCCAGGCCGCCATAAATCACCGCCGAGGCGCCGGGGCGACGCAGGCCGGTGTCGACCGGCAGGCCGAGGATGGCGCGCGCATGCAATTCGAATTCCGACAGGCGCTGCGTCGCCAGCGTCACCAGGCCGGTGTCGTGCGGGCGCGGGCTGACCTCAGAGAACCAGACCATGTCGCCTTTGACGAACAGTTCGACGCCGAAGATGCCGCGCCCGCCGAGATTTCCGGTAACCGCCTTTGCGATGTCGCGCGACTTCTGCAGCGCCGCCGGCGTCATGGCCATCGGCTGCCAGGATTCGACGTAATCGCCATTGACCTGCACGTGGCCGATCGGATCGCAGAAGAAGGTTTCGACCGCGCCCGATGCACCGACGGCACGCACCGTCAGCAGCGTGATTTCATACTCGAAATCGATGAAACCCTCGACGATGATGCGTCCGGCGCCGACGCGGCCCGCGGCCTGCGAGTAATCCCAGGCGGCCTCGACGTCGGCCTGGCTCTTGAGCAGCGACTGGCCTTTGCCCGATGAGGACATCACCGGCTTGACCACGCAGGGAAAGCCTATGCCACCGTCTATGGCGGCCTGCAACTCGGCCAGCGTATCGGCAAACTTGTAGGGCGAGGTGGCGAGCCCGAGTTCCTCGGCGGCCAGCCGGCGTATCCCCTCGCGGTTCATGGTCAATTGCGCGGCGCGCGCGGTCGGGATGAATTCCGGAAAGTGTCCTGCCACACCGTCGCGCTCCATCTCGACCAGCGCGGCGGTGGCGATGGCCTCTATTTCCGGCACCACCAGGTCGGGCTTTTCCTTTTCGATCAGCGCGCGCAGGGCCGCGCCGTCGGTCATGGTCACGACATGGCTGCGATGCGCCACCTGCATGCCGGGGGCATCGGCATAGCGATCGACGCCGATCACTTCGCAACCCAGGCGCTGCAATGCGATAATGACTTCCTTGCCAAGCTCGCCGCATCCCAGCAGCATGACGCGCGTGGCGGATGGAGAAAGTGGAGTGCCGATACGTTTCATGATGGCCATCAGGTGCTCCCGATAATGTGTGTATCCCGATTTTAGAGCCTGTTTGCGAGTAGCCCGATGAACCAGCAGTACCCGCCTTTTCCCGACAGCCGCAGCCTGCGCGACGCACTGGGCGAATTCGCCACCGGCGTTGCCGTAGTCACCGCACGTGCGGCCGACGGCCAACCGGTAGGCGTCACCATCAATTCCTTTGCCTCGGTGTCGCTCGAGCCGCCGCTGGTGCTTTGGAGCCTGAGCCTGCAATCGCCGTCCCTGCCCGTGTTTGAGGCCTGCAGCCATTACGCGGTGAATATCCTGGCTGCAGACCAGGTCGAATTGTCGCAGCGCTTTTCGCAGTCGCAGAATGACAGGTTCGCCGGTATCGATACAACGGGCGGCGCCGGCGGTACGCCGCTATTGCCCGGCTGTTGCGCCTGGTTCGAGTGTCGCAACGAGGTGCGCTATCCCGGCGGCGACCACATCATTCTGCTCGGCTATGTGGAAGACTTTCAGCGCGCAGAGAAGCCACCGCTGATATTTCACGGCGGCCAATACCGCAAGCTGGACTGACCGCGCAGCTCCACACTTGACCCCGACTCCATCCTCCCACCGTGCCGGATGGATCGCCGTCGCGGCCACGATCTGCATCTGGACCGGCTTCATCCTGGTGTCCCGCGCCGGCGGCAAGGGCCTGCTGACCGGATGGGACGTGGCGGCCTTGCGCTTCGGCGTCGGCGGATTGGTCGCCCTGTTTTTCCTGTCGCGCGTGAGCCTGCCGCCGTTGAAGGTGATTGCGCTGTTCAGCGTGTTCGGCGGCATCGGCTATGCGGTCACCGTGTATACGGCCTTTCGCCTGGCGCCTGCCGCCCACGCCTCGGTGCTGATGCCCGGCGCCCTGCCTTTTGCCACCGCGGTCATCGCCTGGCTGTGGCTCAGGCAGGCGCCCTCGCGGGTGCAGCGGCTGGCGCTCGGCCTGGTGTTTGCGGGCATCGTCCTGACCGCCGCCGATACCTTGTCGCACGGCGCGCAGATCACCGGCCTGCAACTGGCCGGCGATGCGCTGTTCCTTTGCGGCTCGTCGGCATGGGCGACCTTCACCCTGTTGCTGCGCCGTTACCCGATACCGCCGCTGGCGGCGACGGTGGCCACTACTTTGGGCAGCGCCGTGGTGTATCTGCCAATCTGGTGGTTGTTCCTGCCCAGCACCTTGGGCCAGGCGCCGGCGGCCGAGATTGCCATGCAGGCGGTGTATCAGGGGGTGCTGGTGGTATTCGTCGCGATGCTGTTGTACACCTTTGCGGTGCGCCAGCTCGGCCCGCAGACCGTGGCCTTGCTGATGGCCGTGGTGCCGGGTCTTTCCGCCCTCGCGGCGGTGCCCGTGCTGGGCGAACCGCTGTCGCTGCTTTCGCTGGCGGGCCTGGCCGCCGTTACCGCCGGTGCGGTGCTGGGGGCGCGGCCGGCGCCGAAGGCAGCGAACTGATTCGCCGCCTGACGCGGCGCTGCGCCGGTCAGGATCGGTCGGCTTGCGGGTTCCAGCTGAAGAGGGCGCGGCCGGCCAGGCTCAGGCGGGTCAGCAGGCCCGGTCCCTGACGGACTGCCGTGTTTGCCTGCGGATTCCAGGAAAACAGCGGGCGCACACTCTCGGCTAGAACAGCCACAGCAGACAGGATGCTTCCGGCAAGCAGGCGGAAATACAAACCGAGTCGGGCCAGCATCAAGCCCTTGATGCGCTGCATTTCTGCGGCGCGAAGGCGGCGGGCTTCCTGTTCGATCTTTGCAATGTTGAGGGGGGACATGATGAACTCCTTTTTATATTGCGGTGCAACACCGCATGACTGCAATGTAATTACTATTTAACTAAATGACAATCACCATTAATGGAACAACATTAATGAAAAATATTCCATAATAGCCCCATGAATCGTGCTGCCCAGATGACTGCCTTTGTCCGTGCCGTGGAGACCGGCGGATTTTCTGCTGCAGCGCGGGATCTGGGTCTGACGCCGTCGGCGCTGTCCAAACTGGTGACGCGCCTGGAGGACAGACTCGGTGCCCGGCTGTTGCACCGGACCACCCGCCGCCTGCAACTGACGGCCGAAGGCGAGGCCTTTTATGCCAGGGCGCGGCCGATTCTCGCCGCCATGGCCGAGGCCGAGGCCGAAGTCACCGAAGCAGGCGCGAGTGCGCGCGGCCTGTTGCGCCTGCATTGCGGCTCGGCCTTCGGCATGCATCAGCTGGCACCCGGCATCCCGCGCTTCCAGCAACGCCATCCCGGGGTCGAGATTGACATCACCATCAGCGACCAGCCGCTGGGCGCCATGGAGGAGGGCGTGGATCTCGCGATCCGCATCGGCCCGCTCGACGAGTCGTCGCTGGTGGCGCGGCGCATCTGCAACCTGGAGCGGGTGATCTGCGCCTCTCCGGCTTACCTGCAGCAACACGGCACGCCGCGCACGCCGGACGACCTGCAACAGCACAACTGCCTGTCGATCACCAGCCTGCCCGCCCTGCGCCGCTGGCCTTTCGATACCGACGACGGCATCCGCGTGGTGCATGTCGGCGGCAATGTCGCCGCCAACAATGCCGAGACCGTGCTGCAACTGGCCGTCGCCGGGGTCGGCATCACGCGCCTGACCGATGTCGTGGTCAGCGACGCGATCCGCAGCGGCGCGCTGGTGCCCATCCTGACCGACTGGCACCACGTCGAACCGGTGCCGCTTTACGCCACCTATCCCAGCGGGCGCAACCTGTCGCCCAAGGTGCGGGCGATGGTGGATTTCCTGGTCGAGGAATTCGGCGGCGCACCCTGGCGGAAGGGGCGGGGCTGACATGGCGGCGCATGATTCGGTCGCAGGACTCCTCCGCGGGCGCGATGCTTGCGGTGACCGATGAAATAGACTGCAAGCCATGGCTACCCTGATACTCCATCCCGGCAAGGAAAAATCCGTCCTGCGCCGCCACCCCTGGCTGTTCTCCGGCGCCATCGCGCAGCTGGACGGTCGGGCGCGACCCGGCGATACCGTCGATGTGGTCTCCCATGAAGGCCGCCCGCTGGGCCGCGCGGCATGGAGCCCGGCTTCGCAGATCCGTGCCCGGATGTGGAGCTTCGATGCGGCAGAACCCGTCGACCACGCCTTCTTCAAGCGCCGCGTGGCGGCGTCCGTCGCCCGACGAGCCGCGCTGCCGGAACTGGCCGGACAACAGGGGCTGCGCCTGATCCACGCCGAATCCGACGGCCTGCCCGGCATCATCGCCGACCGCTACGGCGACACCGTGGTGGTGCAACTGACCACGGCGGGCGCCGACAAGTGGCGTGGCGCCATCGCCGACTCCTTGCACAAGGCGACTGGCTGCACACGCATCTACGAGCGCTCGGACGTCGAGGTGCGCAAGCTCGAAGGCCTCGAGCCGGTGACCGGCTGGATTCACGGCGCGGCAGGCGAAGAAGAATTGGTGATAGCGGAAAACGGCGTGCGCATGACGGTGGATATCGTCGGCGGCCACAAGACCGGCTTCTACCTCGATCAGCGCGAAAACCGCCGCCGCGTGGCGCAACTGGCGCGCGAGCGGCGCGTCCTCAACTGCTTTTGCTATACGGCGGGCTTCTCGCTGCAGGCGCTGGCCGGCGGCGCACGCGAGGTGCTGTCGCTGGACAGTTCCGGGCCGGCGCTGGCTACCGCGCAGCGCAACCTCGCGCTCAATCCGCAGCTCGATGCGTCACGTGCGCTCTGGCGCGAGACCGATGTTTTCTCCGAGTTGCGCAACCTGCGCGCCGCCGGCGAACGCTACGACCTGATCATCCTCGATCCGCCCAAGTTCGCCCACAC
>CAIZKA010000367.1 GCA_903933395.1 uncultured beta proteobacterium
AATGATGTCACAGCCGCCCTATCCCGACCCTGTTCAGCAGCGGGATGACCACGCGTTCGTGCTGAAGAAGCTCGGGTTTACGCAAGAGACGTTCGACCACTACATGACCGTGCCGCCGGTGCCGCATGACGCCTATGCGACAGAGAAGCCGCTCTGGGACGTCCTGTACGGAACCCGCAAGAAGCTGATGGCGCTTAGGAAACCATGAGCGAGGAAGTGCTGTCGATCTCCGCGCCGCCTGCGTCTCCGCCATTGCGCGCCCTTTACGTGCACCACGTCGGGATTCTCGGCGGATCGTCACGGAGCCTCTACGAGTTGCTACGAGGCTTCCCGAAGGATACGGTCGCGCCCCATTACGTTGGCCCGAAGGGAAAGCTCGTTGAGATGCTAGGCAGTCTCGGCATCCCAGTCGAAAACTGCCGAGGGATATCGCAGTTCGACAACTGCGCCTATAGCTACTATCGGGGCCTGCGCTGGATCATCCTGCTGCGCGAGGTGTTGCTGCTCCTGCCGACTTATCTTGCGCTAGCGCGCGCGCGCGACCGTTGGGGCCGCTTCGAAGTTGTCCATATCAACGACATCACGACGCCTTTCGTGGCTTGGCTGGCAAAGGTCTTGTTTCCGGAAAGCGTTGTGGTGGTCCATGCAAGGGCAGTGCAGAGAACCGCCGAGACACGGCGCAAACGCTGGCTAAGAAATCTTTACCTGAAGTGCGCGGATGCGGTGGTGGCAATCAATGAAAACGTCAGCGAGAGTCTGCCGGACGGGTTGCCGGTCCATGTGATCCATAACGGCATCGCTGTTCCTGCCGACGCGGACGCAATCCTCGAAAAGACTCACAGGCCGTTTTCAGCGGCGATGGTTGGTGTTCTCGCGCGTGCCAAGGGCTGTCCGGACTTTTTGGAAGCAGCGGCAATTTGTCGGGACCGGGGGTACGACATTCGTTTTCTGCTGATCGGAGGAGGCCTCCGATCAGCCAACGGTTGGCGCGACAGGGTGCTGCAATGGCTTAACTTCAAGGAGGATATCGGCACCGAGATGAGCCTGCTCATTGCGCGTCTCGGTCTGGAGAGTATTGTTGTGTTTCGCCCTTTCACGACCGACCTGGCCAGCATCTACCGCGAAATCGATGTTCTCTGTTTTCCCAGTTACCTAGATGCTCCCGGGCGCCCGATATTCGAGGCCGGATTCTTTGGGGTGCCCAGCATCGCTGCAATCAGCAGGCCGAAGGCCGATACTTTCGTGGCAGGGGAGACAGGGCTGTTGGTTGAGCCGGGAGACCCGGAGGCTCTGGCCACCGCAATCATGAGTCTCCATGATCATCCGGAAGACAGGAAGCGTATGGGTGCCGCCGCTCGCAGGATGGCGCATCAGCGGTTTGATGCGAGGGAAAATGCCCGGGAGATGCTGTCCCTGTATCGGCGCCTGCGCGATGCGCGGTTTGCGGCCGCGGGCCAGTGCCAGTCGGGAGCCGGGGCGTGAAGTTGTTGGTGCTGTCGCAGTATTTCTGGCCGGAAAGCTTCCGGATCAACGATATTGTCCGCTCTTGCGTGGCAAGGGGACTGGAAGTGGAGGTGCTGACCGCGAAGCCGAATTATCCCGGGGGGAGAGTCTTCGACGGGTATCGTGCCGGAGGCTGCGACCGCGAGGAATGGGGGGGCGCGGAGGTCCACCGTGTGCCCATCATTCCCCGGAGCAAGGCAAGTGGAATCAGGTTGGCGGCGAACTACCTTTCTTTCGTCTTGTCCGGGCTACTCTTCGCGCCTTGGCTGTTGAGGGGAAGGAAGACCGATGTGATCTTCGTCTATGCTCCGTCGCCTTTGATCCAAGCGATCCCAGCCCTGTTTCTCGGTTGGCTGAAGAAATGCCCCGTAGTGCTGTGGGTCCAGGACCTTTGGCCCGAAAGCCTACAGGCCACCGGCCATGTGCGCAACAGGGCAGTGCTTCGTTTCGTGGAGCAATGGATTCGGTTCATCTATCGGCATACTGATCTGGTTCTGGTCCAGTCTCGGGCTTTCGAGGCCCCGGTGGCTGCGCTGGCGCCAGGTAAAAGGATCATCTATTTCCCCAACTCTGTGGAAGACGCGTTTCTTCACCCGGGCAGTGATGCGTCACCCTCACTGCCTGTGCTAGATTCCGCATTTTGCGTGCTATTTGCGGGTAACGTCGGTACTGCTCAGGGGATGGAGGTGATCGTCGCGGCGGCTGAATTGCTCCGGACGAACGCCGACATCCATTTCGTGGTCGTCGGCGACGGTAGCCGCTGGACGTGGCTGCAACAACAAGCAAGGGAGCGCGGACTGGTCAATGTCCACCTTCCAGGCCGTTTCCCGGTCGCGGTGATGCCTGGAATGATGTCCAAGGCGTCGGTTCTGCTGGTGACACTAACCAACCAACCAATATTTGCAATGACTGTTCCGGCAAAAGTCCAAGCCTACATGGCGGTCGGCCGTCCGATCATCGCCTGCCTCAATGGCGAGGGGGCCAGATTGGTTACCGAGGCAAATGCAGGTCTGGCTGTGGCGGCCGAGGATGCACGGGGTCTCGCCGAAGCCGTTTTGCGCCTCTTCGAGATGCCCCAGGAAGAGCGCGATCAACTCGGTGAAAATGGCCGCCGGTATTTCCTGGCCCATTTCGCTCACGAGAAGCTGGTCGATGAACTCGTCGTTCATCTTGAGACCGCGATTTCTGCCAAAAAGGTGAAGCAATGAAGGTATTGGTTCTCGGCGCCAGCGGCATGATTGGCAACGCCATGCTTCGAGTCCTTTCGGAAAAGCCGGATTGGACAGTGATCGGTACTGTGCGCGCGGAGAGCGACAAGTTCCGCTGCCCGGAGCCGATCGCGTCGCAGATCGTGATGGGGATCGACCTGGCTGATCACGACACTCTGGTTCGTCTGTTCAGAGACCAGAAGCCGGATGCAGTGGTGAATTGCGCTGGCGTGACCAAACACCTTGCCGCGGGCAACAATCCGCTTACGGCGATTCTGCTGAACGCGCTGCTGCCGCACCGCCTCGCCGAACTTTGCGGCATGATCGGAGCAAGACTCATACAGATCAGCACCGACTGCGTGTTTTCCGGAGCCAAGGGCAGATACAAGGAAACCGATGCTGTCGATGCGCAGGACATTTATGGACGGTCCAAGGTGCTTGGCGAGGTGAGCGGCCCTGGACTCATCACCTTGCGCACGTCGACGATCGGCCACGAATTACATACGAGATACGGCTTGCTGGAATGGTTCCTGTCGCAGATTCGCTGCAAGGGATTCACCCGGGCGGTCTTTTCCGGCCTGCCATCGGTGGTCTTTGCTCAGGTCGTGCGCGACATCGTGCTACCAGACAGAAGTTTGAGCGGGCTTTATCATGTGGCTGCAGAACCGATAAGCAAGGCGGACCTCCTGGCAATGATTGCGTGCGCCTACGGGCGGACCGATATCGAGATCGTACCGGATGATGAATGCGTGATCGATCGCTCATTGGACGCAACGCATTTTTTTTCGGCAACAGGCTATCGTGCCCCGTCCTGGGCGGAAATGATCGACACGATGCATGACGACCACGCGGGAGGCATTGATCGAAATGTTTGACGGGCAAGTTCTGATGATTACTGGCGGGACTGGATCGTTCGGCAATGCCGTACTGAGCCGCTTCCTGTCGACCAATGTGCGGGAAATCCGCATCTTCAGTCGCGACGAAAAAAAGCAGGAGGATATGCGGATCGCGCTGAGCAACCCCAAGCTCAGGTTCTATATCGGCGATGTGCGCAATTGCGATAGCATCCATGAGGCCATGCAGGGCGTGGATTATGTGTTCCACGCTGCGGCGCTAAAGCAGGTGCCATCATGCGAGTTCTATCCGATGGAGGCAGTGCGTACCAATGTATTGGGCGCCGAGAACGTGATGAACGCTGCGGTGGCGGCTGGCGTGAAGCGGGTCGTCGTCCTTAGCACCGACAAGGCGGTCTATCCCGTAAACGCGATGGGCATTTCCAAGGCGATGATGGAAAAGCTGATGGTCGCCAAGGCTCGCTTGCGGGTAGAGGGCCAGACCGTGCTGTGCGCGACTCGCTATGGAAACGTGATGGCCTCGCGTGGTTCTGTGATTCCGCTGTTCGTCCAGCAGATCAAGGAGGGGAAGCCGCTGACGGTTACGGACCCGCAGATGACGCGTTTCCTGATGTCGCTGGAAGATTCCGTCGATCTGGTGCTGCATGCTTTCGAACACGGTCGGCAGGGGGATATTTTTGTCCAGAAGGCCCCAGCGTCGACGGTAGGCGATCTTGCGGCGGCCTTGTCGGCTTTGTTCAATCACACCATGGGGATTCGAATCATTGGCACTCGCCACGGGGAGAAACTCTATGAGTCCTTGCTTTCGCGCGAGGAAATGGCGAGGGCGGACGATATGGGACTCTACTATCGGATTCCGGCGGACGACCGCGATTTGAACTACAACAAATACTTTGTCGAAGGAGAGACCAAGGTGTCAGCCTTTGATGACTATACGTCACACAACACCGAGCGTCTGAACGCGGAACAAGTGAAAGAATTGCTCAACAATCTGGATTTTGTTCAGGAGGCCATGAATGCTTAAGGTAATGACCGTCGTTGGTACGCGGCCCGAACTGATCAAGATGAGCCGCGTGATGGCGGAACTGGACAGGTACACGAAGCATGTCCTGGTTCATACCGGACAGAATTACGACTACGAATTGAATCAGGTATTTTTTGACGAGTTGGGTATTCGCAAGCCGGATCATTTCCTCAACGCTGTTGGTGAGACTGCGGCGCAAACCATAGGCCAGGTAATCATCAAGGCCGACGAAGTGCTGGGTCAGGAAAAGCCCGATGCCGTGCTTTTTTATGGTGACACGAACTCCTGCCTTGCCGTCATCGCTGCAAAGCGGCACAAGATACCCGTGTTTCACATGGAGGCCGGCAATCGATGTTTTGACCAGCGCGTGCCGGAGGAGCTTAACCGCAAGGTGCTGGATCACCTGAGCGACATCAATCTGGTTCTTTCGGAACACGCACGGCGCTACCTGATCGCCGAAGGCGTTCGTCCGGAAACCATCATCAAGACCGGTTCGCACATGCGCGAAGTGCTTGATTTCTACATGCCGAAAATTGTCGAGTCCGATGTGTTGTCACGTTTCGGCTTGCAGGCGGGAAAATATTTTCTCGTCAGCGCCCATCGCGAGGAAAACGTCGATGTGTCGGAGAACCTCCTCGACCTGCTGAGCACTCTGAACGCCCTGGCAGAAAGCTACGGATTCCCGGTTCTGGTGTCCACGCATCCGCGTACCCGCAAGCGTCTCGACGAGTTGGGTGCCGGGCCGCTCAATCCGCTGCTTCAGTTTGCCAAGCCCTTCGGTTTCTTCGATTACAACAAGCTGCAGATGGATGCGGCTTGCGTGGTCTCTGACAGTGGCACCATCACGGAAGAAGCATCGCTGCTCAATCTGCCGGCGGTTACCGTTCGCAATGCCCATGAACGTCCGGAAGGCATGGATGTCGGCACGTTGATCATGGCCGGCTTGAAACAGGAACGCGTTCTCGATGCCGTACGCATAGTTATGGCACAGCATGATCGCAATGTCAGAACGATGCGGCCCGTGGAGGACTACGACGCGGGTCCGGTTTCAAAGCAGGTTCTACGCATTGTCTTGAGCTACACGGATTACGTGAATCGTACGGTCTGGCGCAAGACCTGATCGGCCGGGACAGGCAATGCGTGTGCTCTTGACCGGGGCGAGCAGCCAGATTGGTTCGTTCTTGATTCCGCGCCTGCTGCGCGATGGCCACGAACTTTTCACAATAAGTCGGCGCCGGTGGGACGGCGACGGCGGGGTGACGTGGCTGCTTGATGATGTCTCGTCACCCACCATGCTATGGCCGTCGGTCGATATCCTGATACACATTGCCCCCTTGCGACTACTGCCCATCCTGCTACCGGGTTTCCTGGCCAGGGGCGGGCGTCGCGTCATTTGCTTCGGCACCACCAGCCGTTATTCCAAGGCGGTCTCGGGCGATCCCAAGGAGCAGGCGTTTGCGGCGGAGCAGATTGCGGCCGAGTCGAAGGTGGCAAAGTTGTGCGCGGCCGCGGATGCGGCATGGACGGTGTTTCGGCCGACGCTGATCTACGGTGCGGGCATGGACCGCAATGTCACGGTGATTTCGCGGCTGATCCGTCGCTTCGGCTTGTTTCCTCTCTTTGGGGAGGCCTCGGGTAAGCGCCAGCCGGTGCATGCCGACGATCTGGCTGTGGCCTGCGTCGCGGCGCTGACGGAGCAAAAAACGTTCAACGCGGCTTACGATCTGGCGGGAGGGGAAACTCTGACCTACCGCGAGATGGTGGAACGGATATTTGTCGCGGAAGGAAAGACGCCGCGATTTCTGCCCGTACCGCTGGCCGCCTTTCGGGCGGCGATGTGGTGTGTATCGCGCATACCGCGCTTCAAGGATTTCAACGTTGAGATGGCGCGCAGGATGAACGATGATCTCGTGTTTGATTCCGGTGAGGCAGCGCGTGACTTCGGGTTCGCGCCTCGGAAATTCGAGCCGTCGTCATGAGAGCCATCCTGCACCCGGTCCCGTGATCGATAGTGATGCCCCGCCCCATGTTGAAGCGAGTTTTCGACCTGTTCCTTGCTTTGTGCCTCGGTGTGCTGCTGCTGCTGCCGATTTTGGCAGTGGCCTTGACTGTGCGAATAACCTCTCCCGGTCCTGTCCTGTACTGGAGCGACAGGGTCGGCCGGCGTAACCGCATCTTTAGGATGCCCAAGTTCCGTAGCATGAGGACGGACACTCCGGTGGTCGCAACGCATTTGCTTGCCGATCCGGCGGCTTACCTGACCCCGATCGGATCGTTTCTGCGCAAGACCAGCCTCGATGAACTGCCCCAGCTCTGGAGCATCTTCAAGGGCGACATGAGTTTCGTCGGGCCTCGTCCAGCCCTGTTCAACCAGAGCGACCTGATCGCAATGCGCACGGAGCAAGGCGTTGATGATCTGGTACCCGGCCTTACCGGCTGGGCCCAGGTCAACGGTCGCGACGAATTGTCTATTCCGGAGAAAGTCAGGCTGGATGCCGAGTACTTGAACAGGCAGTCGATCTCTTTTGACCTATTGATTCTTTGGCTCACCTTTTTGCGGGTTATCCGGAGAGAAGGCGTCGCTCATTAAGGGCGACGGATTCAAGTCAAGAGGCGCTGAATATGCCAATTTTCTGGACAGGCCTTCCAGTATTGGTTGTCGTGGCGCGTAAAATGCCGGCTCGATGAACCCTCGTTCCCTCATTGCGTCAGTCCACGATCTTTGCGCCGCTTCCGTTGCGTGGATGCTGGCCTATGCCTTGCGCTTCAACTTTGACATTCCGCCGAACTATGCGGATGCAATGCTGCGCAACCTGTTGTGGATTACCCCGCTTCAGGCCGCAGTGTTTTACGGCTTTGGTCTGTATCGCGGTATCTGGCGTTTTGCCAGTATTCCCGACCTGCGGCGAATCGCGCTGGCAGCAGGTACCTTAGCGCTGGCGACGCCGGCGTTGTTGCTGATGCTGCAGCAACTCAATGATGTCCCCCGCTCCGTCTTGGTGCTGTATCCGATCTTGCTGGTGCTGATCATGGGCGGCAGCCGCTTTCTGTACCGGGCATGGAAGGACGGACAGCTAATTTCTCCGCGGCAGTTCGATTCGGAGCCGGTGCTGGTGATGGGCGCCGGGTCGGCAGGGTCGGCGTTGCTGCGGGATATGGCTACCAGCCGGCGCTGGCGCGCAGTAGGGCTGCTCGATGATGATCCGGCCAAGTTGCGTTTGCAGGTCCAGGGCGTGTCCGTGCTGGGCCGGCTGGATAGCGTGGCGAAGTTTGCAGCAGTGCATCAGGTGCAATCGGTGATCATCGCCATGCCGTCCGCGGCGCCTTCGGCCCGCCGCCATGCTGTCGAGCTAATTGTGGGGGCGGGCCTCAAGGCTTTGACCGTGCCGGCGTTGTCAGATGTGTTGTCCGGTCGGGTGACTTCCGGCGAGGTGCGGCAGGTGGAGCTGGAGGACCTGCTCGGGCGCGAGCAGGTGCTACTCGATGATGCGGGGCTGAAAGAGCAGTTGGGCGGGAAGTCCGTGCTGGTGACGGGGGCCGGCGGGTCCGTCGGCTCCGAGCTGTGCCGGCAGATCATCCGCTTCGCTCCGCGCAAGCTGGTGTTCCTGGAGCAATCGGAGTTTGCGCTCTACAGCGTCGACCAGGAATTTGTCGGGCAGCCGGTGGTTTGCGTGATGGGCGATGTGAAGGATGCCCTGCGCATGAATGCGGTGTTTGCCGAGCATCGGCCCGACGTGGTGTTCCACGCTGCCGCCTACAAACACGTGCCGCTGATGGAATGCGCCAATGCCTGGGAGGCAGTGCGCAACAATGTGCAGGGCACGCTGAACGTGGCGCGCGCCGCCCTTGCCTGCGGCACCGGAGAGTTCGTCCTGATTTCCACCGACAAGGCAGTCAATCCCACCAATGTAATGGGTGCCAGCAAACGCTTGGCGGAGGTGGCGTGTCAGGCAATTCAGGCGCAAGGCGTGGCGACGCGCTTTGTCATGGTGCGTTTCGGCAATGTGCTGGGCTCGTCGGGCAGCGTGATCCCGCGCTTCCGTGAACAGATTGCGAACGGCGGCCCGGTCACCGTCACGCATCCCGACATCATCCGCTACTTCATGCTGATTCCCGAGGCGGCGCAATTGGTGTTGCAGGCGGGACTGATGGCGGCGAGCGAGGCCGAGGGCGGTCGGGTGTTTGTTCTCGACATGGGCGAACCGGTGAAGATCGTCGACCTGGCACGCGACATGATCCGGCTTTCGGGATATACCCATGACGAGATAAAGATCGAATTCACCGGCCTGCGTCCGGGCGAGAAACTCTACGAGGAATTGCTGGCCGACGGCGAGTCGTCATTGCTGACACCTCATCCCAAGCTGCGCATAGCCAAGTCCTCGGCGGCACCCGATCAGCAATGGCTCGCCGACCTTGAGGAATGGCTGGCCGAGCCATGGCGGGATGAGGCAACTGCCAAGGAAGGACTCAGGCGCTGGGTGCCGGAGTACCGGCCCGCAACGCACTGAGTTATCCGGAAGCTCGCCGGCCCATGGCTACCTATGCAATCGGCGACCTGCAGGGCTGTTACGACCCGCTGCGCCGCCTTTTCGACTATATCGACTTTGATCCGGCCACCGACCGTGTCTGGTTTGTCGGTGACCTGGTCAATCGCGGCCCCGCTTCGCTTGAGGTGCTGCGTTTCGTCAGGTCGCTGGGAACCGCGGCCACCGTGGTGCTCGGCAATCACGACTTGCATCTGGTGATGCAGGCCGAGGGCTACGGCAAACCGAACCGGGAGGACACGCTCGACGACGTCTTGGGCGCTCCGGACCGCGACGAGTTGCTGGCCTGGTTGCGGGCGCAGCCGCTGTTTCATGTCGAAGGCAACTGGGCGATGGTGCATGCCGGCCTCTTGCCGGCGTGGACCGTGGCGCAGGCGCAGGGACTTTCCGATGAGGCCTCGGCGGCGCTGACGGCACCCGGCTACCGCAAGTTTCTGGCCAACATGTGGGGTTCCGAACCGGCGGCATGGAGCGACGATCTGGCCGGATGGGATCGCCTGCGCGTTGTGGTCAATGCGATGACGCGCATGCGCTATGTGACGGCGGACGGCGCCATGGAATTCCGCGCGGCCGGTGCCAAGGCGCCGCCCGATAAGGGCCCGGCTGGATGTCTGCCATGGTTCGAAGCACCGCAGCGCGCCAGCGCGGACCATTCAATCGTTTGCGGGCACTGGTCGGCACTCGGTTACCGGGACGAGGCGAACATTCTCGCGCTTGATACCGGCTGCCTCTGGGGCGGCTGCCTCACCGCCGTGCGCCTGGAAGACCGCCGGATATTCCGGCAACCCTGTGCGCAGCAGGCCAAGCCTTCAGGCTGGGATTGAACGAACGGCGCCGGCTTTACCAGGGCCTGTCGCCGAACGCCGCACTGTAACGCGCTGCAATGTCATCCCGCGTCAGCTTGTGGTTCTGGCCGCCGCGGTGCGCTATCTTGATCGAGCCCATCAGCGACGCCAGCCTTCCGGTTTTCTCCCAGTCCCAGCCCGCAGTGATGCCGTAAAGCAGGCCGGCGCGGTAGGCATCACCGCAACCGGTCGGGTCGATCAGCGCGTCCGGCGGCGCCACGGGAATCTCGATGCGGCGGCCCTTGCTGTAGATATGCGAACCGCTGCCGGCGAGTGTCACGATCAGCGCCTCGACTTCGACGGCCAGTTGTTCCAGCGTGCGTCCGGTGCGTTCCGTCAGCAGCTTGGCTTCGTAGTCATTGACGGTGCAGTAGTCGGCAAGTTTTAGGAAGGCCATGAGTTCGTCGCCGTCGAACATAGGCAGGCCCTGGCCGGGATCGAACACGAACGGAATGCCCGCTTCGCGGAACTCGTGCGCATGCTGCAGCATGCCGTCGCGGCCGTCGGGCGAGACGATGCCGAGGCCCACGTCCCTGGCATCCGTGACCTTGTTCCGGTGCGACTGTGTCATCGCGCCGGGATGGAAGGCGGTGATCTGGTTGTCGTCGAGATCGGTGGTGATGAAGGCCTGTGCGGTAAAGGCGCCGGGCACATCCGTGACGTGCGCTGCATCGAGCCCGAGCTGCTTGAGGCGGTGCATGTAGGGCCCGCTGTCGTCGCCGACGGTGGCCATGATCAGCGGCTCACCGCCCAGCAGCTTGAGGTTGTAGGCGATGTTGCCGGCACAGCCGCCGAACTCGCGCCGCATGTCGGGCACCAGGAAGGCGACGTTGAGGATGTGGATCTGCTCGGGCAGGATGTGGTTCTTGAAGCGGTCGCCGAACACCATGATGGTGTCGTAGGCCATGGATCCGCAGATAAGAGTCTTCATGAAGGCCTTCGCAGGTCAGGGATAGAAAAGGTACAGCCGGTAGCCGCTGGCGGCAATTTCGCCGGAGTCGATGCCAATGGCCACCGGGATGTCGGCGTTCGGCTTCATGCCGTCGGCGATCGGGGCTGATGACGGCAGGTAGTCTGCAGGCGCCAGCACCTTGCGCGCGATGGCCTGGTCGGCCGTGTCGGTCAGCGTGAGTTCCAGATGCGGAAACTGCTGGGCGAAGGGGGCGCGGTTCTTCAGCGTCGCCGCCAGCACCAGGCGGCCCTTGTGCTCGCTGTCGGGGTGAAGATCCGAGGCCTCGATGCCCACCAGCCCGACCTTGGCCGGCAGGCCGACTTCGCAACCGGTGATCTCGCAAAGGGCGACCAGTGCCGGTTTGCCCTCGGGCCACAGCACCACCAGTTCGACGCGAAACGCCAGCAATGCCTGCAGCACGATCGCGGCGAGCGCGACCAGACTGCCGATCACCCATGGCCAGTGCCGCGACGGGGGTGGAGGCTCGGGGAAGGTGGTGCTCCAGTCTTCGGCGGCGGCCGTCGTGCTTGCATCGGTGTCCGTGATTTCCGGCTCGAGGGCGGCCGGCGGCTCTGCCCCGGGTTCATTTGCAACGAGTTCGAGCACTTCCGGAGCCGGCTCGGGAATCGGCGTCGGCGGCGCGGCGATTTCATCTGGTTGAGTTGCCGGATACTCGACGGCTTCCTCCGCTTTGTTCGCAGCCGGAATCGTCGCAGGCCCGGGGATTTCTTCAGGAGTCGGCGCCGGCGGCACGGCGACCGCGGGTATCGGTGCCGCCACGACCACAGGTTCCTCGATCAGGCTGTCGAGCGCATTGAAGACGTTCTGGCATTCGCCGCAACGCACGCGTCCGGTACGCGCCTTGAGTTGCTCCGGCGTGACGCGGAAGTGTGTCGCGCAGGACGGGCAGCGGGTCAGCACCGTCGGCCCTCCAGCCGCACCCAGCCGTCGCGTTCGGCACCCACGTTCAGCGCGATCAGGGGCGCATAGGCGGCGATGACCAGTTCCGCCTGGGCGGCCAACACACCGGACAGCGCGATGCGCCCGCCGGGCGTGACGCGCGCGGCCAGCAGCGGCGCCAGGACGCAGAGCGGATTGGTGAGGATATTGGCGACCACGATGTCGAAGCGTTCGTCCAGCGGTTCTTTCGAGTGGCGCAAGGCAAGCGTTACCCGGTTGTTGGCGGCGTTGTCGCGGGCCGCGGTCAGGGCATTGTCGTCGATATCCACGCCCAGGACGGTGGCCGCACCCAGTTTCGCTGCGGCAATGCCGAGAATGCCGGAGCCGCAGCCGTAATCGAGCACGGTTTCAGTCCCGCGCAGGGTTTCGCTGAGCCACTGCAGACAGAGAAAGGTGGTGGGATGCGAGCCGGTACCGAAGGCGAGGCCGGGATCAAGCACCAGGTTGATGGCACCCGGGTCGGGTGCGGCGTGCCACGACGGCACGATCCACAGCCGGTCGTTCACCCGGATCGGGTCGAATTGCGCCTGGGTCAGTCGCACCCAGTCCTGCTCGGCGACGTCTTCCAGTTCAATCTCGGGCAGGTCGTCGATACCGGCGGCGACGGTCGCTGCCGCAATGCGGCCGATCAGGTCATCGCTCGGGTCGAACAGCGCCACGATCCGGCTTTCGGTCCACAACGGGATGATGGGCTGGTCATTGCTGCCGCCCGGCTCACCGAATTGCGGCGTTTCTTCATCGGTTCCCGCCTGCGCGTCTTCAACGCTGACGGAAATCGCGCCGGCCGCGAGCAGAGCTTCGGAAAGCGAGTCCGCATGCGCGGCGTCCGTCGTGAGGGCGACGCTGACCCACATGGGTCTACTTGCCCTTCAGGGCATCGCTCTTGGCGGCGAGCTTTTCTTCGAGGTAATGGATGCTGGTGCCGCCCTTGATGAAACGCTGGTCGAGCATCAGGTCCTGGTGCAGCGGAATATTGGTCTTGATGCCATCCACCATCATTTCCGA
>CAIZKA010000368.1 GCA_903933395.1 uncultured beta proteobacterium
AGAATGCGCGCCAGTTCGTCAAAAGCCGTGAGGTCTGTCGGGTCGGCCATGCCGACCACCAGCATGCCCGCGCGTTCGCTCAATACCAGCGCACGATGGCGGCGCGCCTGCGCCTCCGGTAAAAGCTTGATCAGGTCGGGCTTCGGCTTGAAGGTTCTGAGGTCGACAAAATCCGCACCGAGCTGACGGGCGAGGCCCGTGGAAATGCCCTCTTCCGTGACAAACCCGCTTTCCACCAAAACCCGGCCGAGCTTGCGGCCCGAGCGCTTTTGCTCCTCCAGCGCAAGCTTGAGTTGCTCCCCGGTAAGGAGATTCTGCTGCACCAGCATGTCACCAAGACGGATTTTTTCCGGACGTGCCATCAGGCAATCTCCAAGGCGGCCGTAGAATCAAAGCCCTTATGCCGTGATTCTGCACGAAATTCACGGCGTAATCATATGATTCTTCACAAACTACAGTTTTTCGGAGGCAGCTGCAAGTGTTCCGCGTCGTCCTCGTCGCCCCCGAAATTCCGCCCAACACGGGCAACGCGATCCGCCTCTGCGCCAATACGGGTTGCCGCCTGCATCTGGTGGAGCCGCTCGGCTTCGACCTGTCCGACGCGCAGTTGCGCCGCGCCGGGCTGGACTACGCGGAGATGACCTGCGTCACGGTGCATGCGGACTGGGCTGCCTGCCGCACCGCGTTGGGCGACGCGCGGCTGTTCGCGCTGACGACGAAGGCAAGCCGCCGTCACACCAGCGCCGACTTTCAACCCGGCGACGCCTTCGTCTTCGGCTCGGAATCGAGCGGGCTGCCGGCTGCGGTGCTGGCGGAAATCGCGGATAACCACCGCCTGCGCCTGCCGCTGATCCCCGGCAACCGCAGCCTGAATCTCTCCAACGCCGTGGCGGTGATGGTCTACGAGGCCTGGCGGCAGCAGGGCTTTGCCGGCGGCGGCTAGCGCCTCACTCGTGCTTCGGATCGCGTGCCATCAATTGCTCGACGGCGGCGACAGGCGTGATGCGGCTGTCGAGCACGGCGGTGACGGCGCGCGTGATGGGCATGTCGATGCCGAGTTCGGCGGCGCGGCGCGCGACTTCGCGTGCGGCGGGCACGCCCTCGGCGACGTGGCCGAGTTCGCGCACGATGTCGGGCAGCGCCTTGCCCGCGGCGAGCAGGAGGCCGACACGGCGGTTGCGGGAAAGATCGCCGGTGCAGGTCAGCATCAGGTCGCCCATGCCGGCGAGACCCATGAAGGTTTCGCGCCTGGCGCCGAGCGCCTCGCCGAAGCGGGTGATCTCGACCAGGCCGCGCGTGATGAGCGCGGCGCGGGCGTTGTTGCCGAGGCCGAGGCCGTCGCAGATGCCGGTGGCGATTGCCAGCACGTTCTTGACGGCACCGCCGACTTCGGCACCGACCAGGTCTTCGGTGGCGTAGATGCGCAGCTTGCCGCCGTGCAGGCTTTGCGCGGTTTTCGCGGCAAACGCGGCATCGGTGGCGGCAAGGGTGACAGCGGCGGGCAGGCCGCGCGCCACCTCGAGGGCGAAGCTCGGCCCGGTGAGGACGCCGCAAGCGGCGTCGCCCATCACCGCGTCCACCACCTGGTGCGGCAGCAGGCCGCTGCCGGCTTCGAGACCCTTGCAGACCCAGAGGAAGGGCATGGCCGGGGCCGTGGCCTTGAGTTGCTCGAGCATGGGGCGCAGGCCCGCCAGCGGGGCGGCGAGTATCGCCAGGTCGGCAGCGGCGAGCGCCGCAGAGAAATCCGCGGTGACTTGCAGGG
>CAIZKA010000369.1 GCA_903933395.1 uncultured beta proteobacterium
CGCGCGCCTGTACGCGGTGCTCAACAAGCAGCTAACCGACCGCGAATTCATCGCCGGCGACTATTCGATTGCCGACATGGCCTGCTATCCGTGGATCGTGCCGCATGAGCGGCAGCGCCAGAACCTGGATGATTTTCCCAACCTGAAGCGCTGGTTTGCAGCGATTCGCGAGCGCCCGGCGACGCAACGGGCCTACGCGCTGGCGAAGGAAATCAATCCGGCGCCGGTGGTCAGTGAAGATGCCAAACGCATCCTGTTCGGGCAGGATGCGAGCACTGTCAAGCCCTAACTCAGCAAGCCGTGCAGCATCTTGCTCGCCAGCAGGGCGAGGAAGCCGCCGAAGGCGCGCTTTAGCTGCTTCACCGGCAGCTTGTGCGCCAGCCGTGCGCCGACCGGCGCCATCAGGAAACTGATGACAACGACACCAATGAAAGCCGGCAGATAGACATAGCCCAGCGAGTATTCCGGCAGGCCCGGCGTCTTCAGACCACTGACGATATAGCCGACGGTGCCGGCCACCGCGATCGGAAATCCCAGCGCCGCGGAGGTGCCGACCGCATGGTGTATCACCACGTTGCAGTACACCATGAAGGGAATCGAGAGGAAGCCGCCGCCGGCGGCGACCAGGCTCGACACCACGCCGATTACCGTGCCGGCGACGACCATGCCGACCGTGCCTGGCAGTTGGCTGTGGGGCTTGGGCTTGAAGTCGAGAATCATCTGCAGCGAGGCGTAATAGACAATCGCTGTGAACACCATCGCCAGCGGCCGGGTCGGCACCCAAGTAGCGAGAAATGAGCCGGACAGCGTGCCGATCACCAGTCCCGGCGCGAAACTTTTGACGATATCCCAGCGCACGGCGCCGTGTCCATGATGGGCGCGCATGCTGGAAATCGATGTAAACACGATGGTCGCCATCGAGGTGCCGAGTGCGAGGTGCATGCTGTGCTCGACCGGAAAAGCCTGTGCCGTGAAAATCATGAACAGCAGCGGCACGATGGTCAGCCCGCCGCCGACGCCGAACAGGCCGGCGACAAAACCAGCGAAGACGCCGAGCAGCGGGTAGCTCAGCCACCAAATTGTCATGTCGTCTCTTTCATCAATTTAGTCACAATGAATTTCCATTCCGCCGGGTCGACCGGAGTGATCGACAGCCGGTTGCCTTTCTGCAGGGCCCGCAGATGGGCGAGTTCGGGGTGGGCGCGCAGCTGGTCGAGGCCGATTAGGCGCGTCTTCTTGACGATGCGCACATCGACATTCACCCAGCGCGGATTTTCCGGCGTGGATTTCGCGTCGAAGTAAGGGCTTTCCGGATCGAACTGGGTGCGGTCGGGGTAGGCCAGTTGCGACACTTCGGCCAGCCCCGCGATGCCCGGTTCGGGGCAGGACGAATGATAGAAGAGCACGCCATCGCCGACCTGCATCTGGTCGCGCATGAAGTTGCGCGCCTGATAGTTGCGCACGCCCCACCAGTCGACGGTTTGTTTTGGCATCGCCAGCACATCGTCGATACCCACCACCGTGGGCTCGGTCTTCATCAGCCAGTAACGTGCCATCAGTCTGCATCCACCCCGAGTTGTTGCACCCACAGCAGAGCTTCGCCGAGGATTTCGCCCAGCAGGCCAAGGCTGGCTGCGGCGCCGTAAGGGCTGAGCAGTTCCTGGACGCCGGCGATGTCGTTGTCGTCGTAGCGCTCGGTCAGCGCGAACAGCTTGCCCAGCGTACCTTCGCGATGGGTGAGCGCCAGGCGTACGTCGTTGCCGACC
>CAIZKA010000370.1 GCA_903933395.1 uncultured beta proteobacterium
CCTCCAGCAACAGCGTATGCCGATACGGTGAAACCTCCTCGGCCCGGATCTTTATGGTTACGCGCGTAGATAGCTCGCGCACCTCGAGGCGATCGTCCCCATCGTAAGAGCGCCGGCATACAAGACGGGGGGCGCCTGCCGACGTGATCAACAGCTGATATTGATTGCTCATCATCCATCTCCTCTGACACCGAGAAATTCGGATGGGTGCAGTTTTCATCATCGCGAGGCGGCCAGCCAGTGTCGCCAGAACCCGACACTCAGGACGCATCCGGGACGGTGGAGCAATTCGCGACAAGTGATAGAGTTTGTCCTCATCAAAACTCTGGCGTCGATATCCCCATTGCCGGAACATGAACCCCGGAACCCGCCATGAATGAACAAGCCCCGGACTCCGCTCCGCAGGAACCCGATCTCGATCGCATTGCGCGTGAGGTCGGCATTCCGCCCTGTCCCGCAATCCTCGGCCGCTTCTCCGCCGAAATGCAGCAGCCGGAACCCGACATGCGCAAACTGGCCGAACTCATCGCCGCCGATATTGCCCTGTCGGCCGCGCTGCTGAAACTCGTCAATTCCCCCTTCTATGGCCTGCGCACCAAAGCGACCAACGTACATCAGGCGCTCTCGATCATCGGGCTGCGCGCCGGCGCCAACCTGGTTACCGGGCTGATCCTGCGTCAGGCATTCCCCGCAGGCAAAAATGCGCTCATGCAGCGCTTCTGGGACAACTCTTCCGGCATCGCTGCCGCCGCCCTTGTCGCAGCGCGCAGGATTTCGGGCATCGATCTCGACGAAGCCCATACCTACGCCTTGTTCCGCGATTGCGGCATGCCGGTCATGATCGGCAAATTCAGCGACTACGCCAATATCATCGACAGGCTTGCGCATGTACCCGGAGCCCAGGTGACCGCCCTCGAACAGACCGACTACCAATACAGCCATGCACGCGTCGGCTATGCGCTCGCCCGTGGCTGGCTATTGCCCGAACCCTTCTGCCGCGCAATTCTGTACCACCACGACTTCGAAAAAGTCGCCACCGGCCGCCGCGAAGTCGAACCGGCAAACCGCAAGCTCGTTGCCTTCGGCCTGCTGATGGAACAGTTGGCGACCTTGCGCTCCGGCGGAGGCGTTTGCCCGGATTGGGAATCCGGCGAACAGTTCGTTCTCGATACCTTGAAAATCACACCGGAAGACATCATCGCGATGGCGCAGGAACCCGGGAGCGAAGCGGACTGAAATGCCACCGGTTGAATCCAGGGCCAAGACCGGACGATCGCGATGGCCATTTCATTTGATCGGGAAACCAAGCCATTTGGTGGCGATGTGTAATCTAATGTTTTGCATTATGTAATTGCTGGCATTACACTTCAACGCATGATCAAAAGCTTCCGGCACAAAGGCCTCGAGCGTTTCTTTCGCAAGAACGATCCCCGTGGTATTCAGCCGCAGCATGGCAGCCGCGTTGGGCGAATTCTCAGTCTTCTGGACGAAGCGAGCAGCCCAGAGCAGTTAAGTATTCCGGGCATGTTCCTTCATCCGCTGAAGGGTGAACGGAAGGGCGAATGGGCAATGACAGTGTCAGGCAATTGGCGTATCACGTTTC
>CAIZKA010000371.1 GCA_903933395.1 uncultured beta proteobacterium
CAAACCCGCGGCGACGCCGTTGATGGTCAGGTGAATGCCGCGCTGCACGCGCTCGTCGGTTTCGCCGGCGCGATGGCGGCGCAGCAGTTCGACCTGGATGTGGTTCACCGGATCGAGGTAGGGAAAGCGGTTGCGGATCGAACGCTTCAGCAGCGGATTGAGGTCGAGCAACTCCTTTTCGCCGGTGATGGCCAGCAGCGCATCTATCGAGGCCTGCCACTCGGCTTTTAGGCGCGGGAAGATCGCCTGGCGCAGACCTTCGTCCTTCACCAGCTGCGAATAGCGCTCGGCGATGGCGATGTCGCTCTTGCCCAGCACCATGTCCATGTTCGACAGCAGGGCGCGGAAGAAGCCCCATTCCCGATGCATCTCCGCCAGCAGCGCCAAGCCCGCTGCGCCGTGGGCTTCGCGGTATGCGGCGACGGCCGAGCCGAAGCCGAACCAGCCCGGCAGCATCAGGCGGCACTGCGCCCAGGAGAATACCCAGGGGATCGCGCGCAGGTCCTCGATGGCGGTGGTCTTCTTGCGCGAGGCCGGCCGACTGCCGATGTTGAGCGCGGCGATTTCGGCGATGACCGTCGATTCCCAGAAGTACTGCTCGAAGCCAGGCGTCTCGTAGACCATCTTGCGGTAGGCGGCGAAGGCGGTGGCCGAGAGTTCTTCCATGGCGGCGAGGAATTCGGGGCGCGGCGCATCGTGCTCGTGCGCCAGCAGCGTGGCTTCGAGGGTGGCCGCGGCGAGGATTTCCAGGTTGCGCCGGCCGAGTTCCGGGTTGGCGTATTTCGAGGCGATGACTTCGCCCTGCTCCGTGATGCGGATCTGGCCCTGCACCGCGCCCTGCGGCTGCGCGAGTATCGCCTGGTAGCTCGGTCCGCCGCCGCGGCCGACCGAGCCGCCGCGGCCGTGGAACAGGCGCAGCGTGATGCCGTGGCGGGCGAAGACCCGGGTCAGCGCGATCTCGGCGCGATACAGCGCCCAGCCCGAAGTCAGGAAGCCGCCGTCCTTGTTGCTGTCGGAATAGCCGAGCATGCATTCCTGCAGGGAGTTGCGCGAATCCTGGTGCGCCCCCGGCCCGGAAAATTCGTTCGGGCCGCCCCCCGGGGGGGCCAAGTCGTTCTTGGGACGGCCCTGCGAACGACTTGATAGCAGACGCTTGTAGAGCGGGATCGCCAGCAGGCGGTCCATGATCGGTCCGGCATTGGCGAGGTCGCCAATGGTCTCGAACAGCGGCACGATGTTCACGTCGAGCGCATGTTCCAGCGGCCGCAGGAGGCCGACTTCCTTCAGCAGCACCGCGACTTCGAGGATGTCGGAAACGCCGTCGGTCTTGGAAATGACCACGTTCTCGATCGCCGCCTTGCCGTAGCGCCGGTGGATGCTCTGCGCGGTGTGGAAGATCGCCAGTTCGCCGCGCGTCTCGTCCGAGTAATTGACGCCGGGCGCGGTCAGCGGCCGCGGCGTCGCGAGTTCCTCGAGCAGCAGGGCGATGCGCCCGTTCTCGTCAAGCGCCAGGTAGTCGGCGCCGGGGCGGGCGATGGCGAGCAGTTCGGCCACGGTGCGCGCATGCACGTCGGAATTCTGGCGCAGGTCCAGCGGTGCCAGGTGGAAGCCGAAAATCGCTACGGCATGGCGCAGGCGGCGCAGGCGGCCGCGCCCGAGCAGGCCGCACTTGTGGCTGATCAGCGCGCGATGCAGCACGTCGAGGTCGGCGGCGAATTCGGCGGATGTGGCGTAGGGCTCG
>CAIZKA010000372.1 GCA_903933395.1 uncultured beta proteobacterium
CCGCTGCAATGGGACCGCGTCCATCACGAACCGCCCTTGCCACCGGCCATCCCGCGCCAGTATCTGTACGACGAGGCCGCCGCACTCGACGAATCCCTGCACGGGCCGGTGCTGATCGACCTCTATCTCGAAGGCGGCGACGAAGCCGCGTGGCGGCGCGACAGCCTGCCGAAAGCCTGGCTGCGCGACCTGCGACGCGGGCGCTGGGTGACGCAGGAAAAACTCGATCTGCATGGCCTGAACCGCGATCAGGCGCGAACCGCCGTCGTCAGATTTCTCACCGAATGCCGGCAGCACGGGCATCGCTGCGTGCGCATCGTGCACGGCAAGGGCCTGAGCTCGCCGGGCCGCGAGCCGGTACTGAAGAAACTGGTCCTGGGCTGGCTGAGCCAGCGCAGCGAAGTGCTGGCCTTTTGCCAGGCCCGTGCTGCGGAGGGCGGTGCCGGTGCGGTGGTGGTGCTGCTCGCTGCGAAAGAATAATCGGGCTTGGCGATCCACTAAAAAAGTTCGTCACACCGGCAAAAGCCGGTGTCCAGTGCCTTGGCGCATCTGGATTCCGGCTTTCGCCGGAATGACAAATTGGACTTGCTAAGCAGGTCCTTGGCGGTCAGATCGCCGCTTCGTTGGCTTCACCCGTACGAATGCGAACCACCTGCTCGACGGAAGATACGAAGATCTTGCCGTCGCCGATCTTGCCGGTGCGCGCGGCCTTGATGATGGCCTCGATGGCGGGTTCCACGGTTTCGTCGGCGACGACGATCTCGAGCTTGATCTTGGGCAGGAAGTCGACCACGTACTCGGCGCCGCGATACAACTCGGTGTGGCCTTTCTGCCGGCCGAAGCCCTTGACCTCGGTCACGGTGAGTCCCGTCACGCCGACCTCGGACAATGCCTCGCGCACCTCGTCGAGCTTGAACGGCTTGATGATGGCTTCGATTTTCTTCATTTGCTGCTCCCCCTGTTTTCAGTATTCGTCCGGATACCGTGATGTTATCGGATAGCGCCAATCCTTGCCGAATCCTCGTTGCGTGACGCGGATGCCGACCGGCGCCTGGCGGCGTTTGTACTCGTTCTTCTTCAGCATGCCGACCACCTTGCGCACGTCGGCCTCGCTGCACCCGCCCTCGATAATCTGGCGCGGGCTTTCGTCGCGCTCCATGTAGGCCTCGATGATGGCGTCGAGGACTTCGTAGGGCGGCAGCGTGTCCTGGTCGGTCTGGCCGGGCTTGAGTTCGGCCGAGGGCGGGCGCGTGATGATGTTCTGCGGGATCACGTCCGACATCGCGTTGCGCCATTCGGCCAGGCGATAGACGAAGGTCTTGGGCACGTCCTTGATCACCGCAAAGCCGCCGGCCATGTCGCCGTAGAGCGTGGCGTAGCCGACCGCCATTTCGCTCTTGTTGCCGGTGGTCAGCACGATGCGCCCGGTGCGGTTGGACAGCGCCATCAGCAGCATGCCGCGGATGCGCGCCTGCAGGTTCTCGTCGGTGGTGTCCCAGGCTGGCTTCGGACCCGCAGTTTTCTCGATGTGCGCAAAAGTCGGCGCCAGCAACACGGCGAACTGCTCCATCGCCGCGGCGATCGGGATCTCCTCGTACTGCACGCCGAGCCGGCGTACCATTTCGCGCGAATCGTCGAGGCTCATCTGCGCCGTCCACGGCGACGGCATCATCACGCAACGCACCTTGTCGGCGCCCAGCGCATCGACGGCGATGGCCAGTGTCAGCGCCGAATCGATGCCGCCGGAAAGGCCGATGATGGCCCCGGGAAATCCGTTCTTGCCGAGGTAGTCGGCGACGCCGAGCTTCAGCGCGGCATAGACTTCGGCCTCACGCGAGGAGGGCTCGGCCATGCGCCCCGGCAGCAGTTGGCCGTCGGCGAAATCGATGAACTCGAGCGCCTCGACGAAGGCCGGCAACTGGTGCGTCAGGCGGCCCTGCCCGTCCATCGCGAACGAGGCGCCGTCGAACACCAGCTCGTCCTGCCCGCCTACCATGTTGGCATACACCGCCGGCTTGCCGGTGGCGGCGACGCGATCGCGCAGGACTTCGTAGCGGCGCGCCTGCTTGTTCATGTGGAAGGGCGAGGCATTCAGCGACAGCATCAGCTCCGCGCCGGCCTGAACCGCGGCTTCGGCCGCGCCCGACTCCCAGACATCGGCGCAGATCGCCAGGCCGCAGCGCACGCCGGCAAGCTCCACGACGCAGGGTTCGCGCCCCGAAGCAAAATAGCGCTCCTCGTCGAACACCTCGTAGTTGGGCAGGCGGCGCTTGCGATAGGTCGCCGCAATCCGGCCGTCCGCCAGCAACGATGCCGCGTTGTAGCGCCTGCCTCCGGACGCTTCCGGATGGCCGACAATGATTGGCAGCGCGGC
>CAIZKA010000373.1 GCA_903933395.1 uncultured beta proteobacterium
CTGGCACTGGCCACCAGCCAGGACCACAAGCGGCTCAAGGATGCAGATCAGGGACCGAACACCGGCGGCATGGGCGCATATTCCCCGGCGCCGGTCGTTACGCCCGAAATCCACGCCCGCGTCATGCGCGAGGTGATCATGCCGACCATCAACGGCATGGCCGCGGACGGCATCGTCTACACCGGTTTCCTCTATGCGGGCCTGATGATCAAGCCCGACGGCGGCCTGCGCGTGCTGGAGTTCAACTGCCGCCTCGGCGACCCGGAAACGCAGCCGATCATGATGCGGCTGAAGAGCAATTTTGTCGAGTTGGTCGATGCCGCCATAGACGGCCGCCTTAACGAGGTTGCCGTCGAGTGGGACCGCCGCGTTGCGCTGGGCGTGGTCATGGCCGCCGCCAACTATCCCGACACCCCGCGCAAGGGCGACGCGATCCACGGCCTTCCGGCGCCGACGGAAGACAGTCACGTGTTTCATGCCGGCACGGCCGAGCACAAGGGTGAGGTGGTGACGGCGGGCGGGCGCGTGCTCTGCGTTACGGCCCTGGGTGACAACGTCAAGGCGGCGCAGAAGCGCGCCTATGAAGTGCTCGATCCGATCAGTTTCGACGGCATGCAGTGCCGTCGCGACATAGGCTTTCGCGCAATCAAGAGATGATTCTGCCGCCGGCTACCCTGGGCATGCTCGGTGGCGGCCAGTTGGGCCGCTTCTTCGTTATCGCCGCGCATGAACTGGGCTATCGCGTGGTGGTGCTCGATCCGGATTCGCAGAGTCCGGCGGGGCGCATCGCCGACCAGCACCTGGTGGCGGCGTATGACGATCCCGATGCGCTGAACGCGATGGCCGAAACCTGTGCCGCCGTGACCACCGAATTCGAGAATGTTCCGGCAGGCAGCCTGGCCTACCTGTCAAAATATCTCCCCGTGCGACCGTCCGCCTCGGCCGTCGCCATCAGCCAGAATCGCAGTGCCGAAAAGGGCTTTCTCAGACAGCACGGCTTCCCCCACGCACCCTACGCCGACATACGCAGCGACGCGGACATTGCCGGGGCCGATGCCGGGCTCTTTCCCGGCATCATCAAGGTGGCCCGGTTCGGCTACGACGGCAAGGGGCAGGTAAGGGTCGCGAGCCGTGACGAGGCGCTGCTTGCATTTCGCCAGCTCAAGAATGAGCCCTGCGTGCTGGAGCAGATGCTGCCGCTCGATTACGAGGTTTCCGTGGTCCTGGCGCGCGACGAGGCTGGCGGCGTGAGGTGCTTCCCCGTCGCCGAGAACAGCCATCGCCACGGCATCCTTGACGTTTCCATTGTGCCCGCCCGCACCGGCGGATGCATGGCCGGTGACGCACAGGAAATCGCCGAGGGCATTGCCAGGGAAATGGACTACGTCGGCACGCTGGCCGTCGAGTTCTTCATCGTGCGCGGACAACTGGTGGTCAACGAAATGGCGCCGCGCCCGCACAACTCGGGGCATTACAGCATCGATGCCTGCGTCACAAACCAGTTCGAGCAGCAGGTGCGGGCGCTGACCGGCCTGCCGCTGGGCGATGTGCGCGCACATTC
>CAIZKA010000374.1 GCA_903933395.1 uncultured beta proteobacterium
CCGGGGGTTTGTGTCCACCCCGTCCATCACCCTTACCTCCCAGACATTCAATTGCCACCAACCGGCTGCGGGGACGCTCGCCGGGTTTTGGGAGTTTGTCATGTTCAACCGTTTCGCCATCGCCGCCTGCGCGGCAATCCTCGCTTCCCCCTGCCTTTCCTTCGCCGCCGATGATCCGGCAGCCGTCGTCGTCACCGCCACCCGCTTCAACGACGTCGACCCGGGCGTGGCGGCCAACATCAGCGTGATTACCCGCCAGGACATCCGCAACACGCCGGCCACCAACCTGCCTGACGTGCTCAGTACCCGGGCCGGCGTGGACGTTCGCCAGTTTGGCGGCGCCATGGGCAGGAACGCCACGGTCGACATCCGCGGCTTCGGTTCCACGGCCACCAGCAACACGCTGGTCCTGGTCGACGGCCTGCGCCTTAATCCCCCTGATTCGGGTGACATCGCCTGGTCGTCCATCCCACTGGAAAGCGTGGAGCGGATCGAGATCATCCGCGGCTCGGGCACCGTGCTCTACGGCGACGGCGCGACCGGGGGCGTCATCAACATCATCACCGACAAGTCGGGTCGCCCCCGGGCCGCCGTGACGGCGACGCTGGGCACCTATGGCTACAAGGGCGCCGACGTGCAACTGGCCAATGGCAACGACAAGGCCTACTACAACCTCTTCGCCAGCTATGCCGACGCCAATGGCTATCGCGACAACGGCCAGCAGGACCAGCAAGCCGCCAGCGGGCGCGTCGGCTGGCTGCTGGATCGCGGCGAAGTCTTCGCCGACTTCGCCGTCTACAAGGAATCCGCCGGGCAGCCCGGCGCGATTTTCAGCACCGCCTATCGCAACGATCCGACCAGCACGCGAACGCCTTTCGACACGACAGAGCGCAACGGCTACCGTGTCCGTCCCGGCGTTTCCTACCGCGTGAACGATCGCCTCGCCCTCGAGGCCGAGCTTGCACAGGATCATCAGAAACTCGATGTGAGATCCGTTTTTTATGCGATTGACCGTAGCCGCGACACCACGTCCTTCACGCCGCGCCTGCGCTGGCGCCACGACCTGGGCGCCCTGCCCAGCGAAACCGTGATCGGCTTCGACTACTACGACGGCGAGTTCACAGCGGACAACACGGGGTTTGCCGATCAGCACGCTTCCCAGGAAAGCTCCGCCTTCTACCTGCAGAACATCACGAAACTCACCCAGAACCTGAGCCTCACCCTCGGCAGTCGCACCCAGCGCATGAAACAGACAGCCCGGCAGGATGCCTATGCGCCATTTGGCACCCCGGCCGAGTCAGGCCGCGCCACCCGAACGAAGACCGCCTATGACCTGGGTCTGAGCTATGCCAGGGACGACTGGCGCGTTTATGGCAAGACCGGCACCAGCTTCCGCTTTGCCAACCTCGACGAACTCTTCGGCTTCGACCCGTTGACGGGATTTCCAGTGTTCGCCGGCGACCTCAAGCCGCAACACGGCACGACCAACGAGATCGGCGGCAGCATCGCGGTCGGACCGACAACCATTCGCGCCTCGGTTTTCCAGCTGGATCTTGACGATGAAATTGGTTTAAACGCCCTGTTCGCCAATACCAACTTCCCGAAGACGCGCCGCAAGGGCGGGGAACTGGAAGCCGATTGGAAGCTTGCCGAAAGCCTGCAGGCCCGGCTGTCCTACGCCTATACGGACGCCTATTTTCGTGAGGGCGCTTACTCCGGAAACGAGATGCCCCTCGTGCCGCGCAACCTGGCCAGCGCCCAGTTGACGTGGAATGCCGGCAGCAGCGGCAGCTATTCCGCCGCCGCCCGCTACGTCGGCGAACGGCGTTACCTCAATGATTTCGCCAACGCCCAAGGCATGCTGTCCGGCTACACGACGCTGGACCTGCAAGCCGTGTGGAACCTCAAGCCCTGGAAAGTCACGGCCAAGCTGATCAACGCGCTGGACAAAAAATACTCGCCAAATGCCGGCTACGGTTTCAACTCTGCTACTTTAAAAAACGATACCTTTTTCTATCCGACCGATCCTCGCAGCCTCTTCGTTTCCGGACGCCTCGATTTTTAGTCCCCATGCCTACCCGCCGCCGCGCCCTGTTTGTCCTTGCCGCCCTGGTCGGGCTGGCATTGCTGAGCCTGTTCACGGCGC
>CAIZKA010000375.1 GCA_903933395.1 uncultured beta proteobacterium
CGCAGACGAAGCGTAATGCATTTTCCCGCGCTGCGATGCCAAGGTATTGCGGCAGATCAAGGATTGGTGCGACGGCCGGGACGCGATTGCGCCCGGATTGCTCGCAGGCGGCGATGGCAATGTTGCGCCAGTGTTCGACGCGACGCTCGGCGCGTTCGCCCGAAAGCCGGATCACGCTGCGCTTTGCCGCCACCGGCTGGATGCGGACGACCCCCAGCTCAACGGCCTTCTGCACCACGAAATCCATCTTGTCGGCGGCGGGCAAGGCCTGCACCAGTGTCAGCGCCAGCGGGGGCTCCGGGTCGTGGTCTTCAAATGCGGCCAATGTCGCACGCAGGGCCTTGCCGGCCGGATGCAGCGTGGCGCGCCATTGCCCGCCGCGCCCGTCGAACAGGATCGCCGTGTCGCCGGCGCCGACTCTCAGCACCTTCAGCGCATGGTGGGCCGCCTCGGCGGCCAGCTCGACGGTGGCGCCGGGGTGCAGCGGAAAGGGGCAGAAAAATCTCGGTATCATGGGCCGATTATCACTAACTTTCATGGTGATTCGCCACCCCTGATGATGAAAAACGCTAAAGACGCCATAAAGGCCCGCCCCTCCCATCCGCTTCGCGGCCCACGGCTGGCTTTGCACTGCCAGCCGGCTGCGGCGGCGCGACGCATGCGTCGCGAATTCCCGCCTCGCCCCCTCGCGGGGAGGCTTCCAATCTGCTCGCTTCGCTCGGCTATTACCCGTCGCTCCGAACGAGTTATTTCACGTTAAATTCGGGAGGCAGCGCATGGTCAGCCTTTCGCCGCCGGTCTGCGACTTCGGCCGTCCGGCCCTCGATTTCGACCTGCCGGGTGTCGATGGCCGGCGTTACAGCCTCGCCAGCGCTCGCGGGCCGAAAGGTTTGCTGGTGATGTTCATCTGCAACCATTGCCCCTACGTCAAGGCGGTGATCCACCGCATCGTGCGCGACACGCGGGAGCTCGCCGCGCTGGGCATCGGCAGCATTGCCGTCATGAGCAACGATCCGACGGATTACCCCGAGGATTCCTGGGACAACATGGTGGCGATTGCGCGTGAGCTGGACTTCCCTTTCCCTTACGTGCTGGACGGGTCGCAGGCCGTGGCCAAAGCCTACGGTGCCGTGTGCACTCCGGATTTTTTCGGCTACAACGCAAGACTCGAGCTCCAGTATCGCGGCCGGCTCGATGAATCGCGCAAGGAGGCGGCGCCCGAGGGGGTGCGCCGCGAATTGTTCGAGGCGATGCGGGAGCTTGCTCTGACCGGCACGGGACCGGTGCAGCAGATACCAGGTATCGGCTGTTCAATCAAATGGACTGCTCGGTGAAGGCCGCCCCGGTCCTGGCCGCGCTGAGGGTTGTGACGGCAAGCTAGTGGAACGCTGTGCCAAAGAAGCAGGCCGCTGCCTTGCCCTTCAGCCGGGCTTTTTGCCGCCGGAACGCGCCGCCTTCGGCGCCCGGGCCGCGGTGTCCGGTGACTGTCGCCCGACCTGGGTTTCAATCAGGCGCGAGCCTTCGCTGTCCATGAACTGCACGAAGGCGGTGGCCGCCGGCATCAGGCGCTTGTCGGTGCGATAGACCAGGCGCCATTGCCGCTTGACCGGCGTATCGCTGATGTTGAGCACGGCCAGGCGACCGACAGAACGCTCGAGGCCGATGGTGTGCTCGGAAATGAAGGAAAGGCCGAGGCCGGCCATGACGGCCTGCTTGATGGTTTCGTTGCTGCCCAGTTCCATCCTGGCGCCGGCGGGGACCTGGTGTTCGTCGAGGAAGCGCTCCAGCGCGCTGCGCGTACCCGAACCGGGTTCGCGGAACAGCAGGGTGTCTTCCGCCAGTCGCTTCGGGTCGATGTTGCGTTTGCCCGCCAGCGGATGGTCGGGCGCGGCGATAAAGACCAGAGGGTGTTCCGCAAAAATCTTCGCCACGGTTTCGAATTCGTTCGGCGGCGTGCCCATGATCGCCAGGTCGATATCGTTGTCGGCGAGATTGCGCACGATGGTGCCGCGGTTGTTGACCGTCAGTTGCAGTTCGACGCCGGGATGGCGGCGGCGGAACTCCGCCAGCAATGAGGGGGCGAAATATTTTGCGGTGCTGACCACGCCGATCTTGAGGCGGCCGGCTTCGACCCCTTTCAGTGCCGCCAGCGCTTCGCCGGCTTCACGCAACTGCTCGGCGACGCGTCGCGCCTGGCGCGCCAGTTCTTCGCCGGCGGCGGTGAGGCGCACCTTCTTGCCGGCCTGCTCGGTCAGCGGCAGTCCGGCCAGATCCTCCAGTGCCTGCACCTGCATCGACACTGCCGGCTGGGTCAGGTGCAGTTCCTCGGCGGCGCGGGAGAAAGAGCAGTGGCGTGCCACCGCCTCGAATATCTTGAACTGGCGCAGGGTCGCTCTCTTCATGGCTGAGGGGTCTCCGGGGGGGGCTGGATGGACGGTTTCGCAGGATTCGTCCCATCTTATCACCGCCATAAGAAACTATGACTGGCGCTTATGGTTGGTGCAAGGCTATGCTGGCTTCCATGCTTGAAGCCCTTATCTTCGATGTCGACGGCACGCTGGCCGATACCGAGCGCGACGGCCATCGTCCGGCCTTCAACGCCGCCTTCGCCGGGGCCGGCCTGCCCTGGCACTGGGACGAGACGCTCTACGGCGAACTGCTGGAAGTGACCGGCGGCAAGGAACGCATCCGTTTTTTCTGCGAGCGCCACGCTCCGGAGTTCCTGCAGCACGCCGATGTGGAGGCGCGCATCAAGGAACTGCACGCCGCGAAGACGCGGCATTACGTGGAAATCTGCGCGCAGGGCATTCCCCTGCGTCCGGGCATCGAACGGCTGTTGCGCGAAGCGCACGCCGCCGGCCTGCGCCTGGCCATCGCCACTACCACCACGCCGGAAAACATTACCGCCCTGCTGGCCCCGGACCTGCTCGCATTGTTCGAGAAAGTCGGCGCCGGCGATACGGTGGCGAACAAGAAGCCGGCGCCGGACATTTACCTTTGGGTACTCGCGCAGTTGGGCTTGCCGGCTTCCGCCTGCCTCGCCATCGAAGATTCTGCCAATGGCATCAAGGCCAGTCGTGCCGCTGGACTGGCCACCGTGATCACGCGCACTGCCTACACCGATGACCACGACTTTTCCGGCGCCCTGGCCCTGCTGCCCGATCTCGGCGAAGTGAGCGTTCCGCTGCTCCGGCACTGGCATAGCCATGCTTATGATAGTAATAAAAAATCGTGACTTTATCTTATGCAGAGGCATGGCTAACATGCCTTCCATCCGCTGCACCATTTGCCTGAACGAATAAACCAAGGAGACCCGCATGGACCAGTCGAACCGCTACGCCGACCTGAGCTTGAAGGAAGAAGACCTGATCAAGGGTGGCAAGCACATCCTTGTCGCCTACAAGATGAAGCCCAAGGCCGGCTACGGCTACCTGGAAGCGGCGGCGCACTTCGCCGCCGAGTCCTCGACCGGCACCAACGTCGAGGTCAGCACCACCGACGATTTCACCCGCGGCGTCGACGCGCTGGTCTACCACATCGACGAAGCCACCGAGGACATGCGCATCGCCTACCCGATCGACCTGTTCGACCGCAACATTACCGACGGCCGCATGATGATCGTGTCCTTCCTGACCCTGGTCATCGGCAACAACCAGGGCATGGGCGACATCGAGCACGCCAAGATCCACGATTTCTACATGCCCGAACGCGCCATCCAGCTGTTTGACGGTCCGGCCAAGGACATCTCCGACCTGTGGCGCATCCTCGGCCGTCCGGTCAAGGACGGCGGCTACATCGCCGGCACCATCATCAAGCCCAAGCTCGGCCTGCGCCCCGAACCCTTTGCGGCGGCGGCCTACCAGTTCTGGCTGGGCGGCGATTTCATCAAGAACGACGAACCGCAGGGCAACCAGGTCTTCTGCCCGGCGAAGAAGGTTTATCCGCTGGTCTATGACGCGATGAAGCGCGCCCAGGATGAAACCGGCCAGGCCAAGATCTTCTCGGCCAACATCACGGCGGACGACCATTATGAAATGCTGGCCCGTGCCGACTTCATCCTCGAAACCTTCGGGCCGGATGCCGACAAGGTGGCCTTCCTGGTCGACGGTTTCGTCGGCGGTCCCGGCATGATCACCACCGCGCGCCGGCAGTACCCGAACCAGTACCTGCACTACCACCGCGCCGGCCACGGCATGATCACCTCGCCTTCCGCCAAACGCGGCTACACCGCCTTCGTCCTGGCCCAGATCTCGCGCCTGCAAGGCGCGTCCGGTATTCACGTCGGCACCATGGGCTACGGCAAGATGGAGGGCGACCAGTCCGACAAGCTGATTGCCTACATGATCGAGCGCGACGAGTGCCAGGGTCCGGTCTACTACCAGAAGTGGTACGGCATGAAGCCGACCACGCCGATCATCTCCGGCGGCATGA
>CAIZKA010000376.1 GCA_903933395.1 uncultured beta proteobacterium
CAAGGCCTGCATGGCCTCGTCGGCGCGCTCGCCTTCCGTGTCGACCGTCACGGTCGCGCCCTTGCCGGCGGCCAGCATCATCACCCCCATGATGCTCTTGGCATTGATGCGGCGGCTGCCGCGCTCCATCCAGACCTCGCACGGAAACGATCCGGCGAGCTGGGTCAGCTTGGCCGAGGCGCGGGCATGCAGGCCCAGCTTGTTGGTGATTTCGGTTTCGATACGCGGCATATCAATGTTTGAGCATGTTGAGCACGCCGTCGCGACCGCCGGCGAGGCTGCGGGTGATCAGGGTTTCCATGTCCTTGTCGCGGTAGGCTATCGCGCGCAACAGCATGGGGAGGTTCACGCCGGCGATGCCCTCGATGCGCCCGGGTTCGAGCAGCTTCATCGCCAGGTTGGAGGGCGTGGCGCCGTAGATGTCGGTCAGGATCAGCACGCCGCGGCCGCTGTCGACCAGTTTCAGCATGTCGCGCGCCAGCGGCAGCGCGTCCAGCGGATCATCCTGCGCGGCGACGCCGAGCTGAACGATCTGCACCGGCCGCTTGTTGAGCACGTGGCAGGCGCACTGGATCAGCGCTTCACCGTAGGCGCTGTGGGTGAGGAGAAAAAGTCCGATCATGGCGCCATTCTATCGGATCAGCATCCAGGCCAGAACCAGCACGGCCGCCAGCAGGAAGGCGATGGAGAGACGCCGCGCCCAGCGCTGCTTGCCGGCTTCGAGTTCGTTGTCGGCATCGACGAGGCGACGAATCCGCTTCAAGGCGGCGATGCCCACGGTGCGCCGCACATTGCGCTCGATGTCGGGATCGTTGCTCACTGCGCAATCACCACTTTGAGCTCCGGCACTTCGATCTTGAGGCGCGCCTGCATCGCCGGCGTCGCGCTCACCGTGCCGTCGGCGCCGACTTTCAGAACCGCCGCGACGCCGAGCTTTTGCGCCATCGCGCGCCATTCGCCACCGGCGATGAACAGCGGCTTGGACAGCGCGTCGGAGCGCATACCGGCGCCGGGGCCCGGCGGGATCAGCACCGTCACAGCCTGTGTGCTGTCGGCCGGAAAGCCTGTGCGCGGGTCGAGCAGGTGGCAGTAGCGGCGCCCCGCCACTTCGAAATAGCGGTGGTAGTCACCCGAGGTGCCGATGGCTTCGCCGTCACGCAGTTCCAGCGTCGCCAGCGGCGCGCCGCCCACGCCCTGCGGCCGCGGATGCTGTATGCCGATGCGCCATGGCGCCCCGCCCGGCTTGCCGTCGCGTGTGCCCAGCGCCATGACGTTGCCGCCGATGTTGATCAGCGCATTGGCTATGCCATCCTTCTTTAGCGAGGCGGCGGCGCGGTCGAGCGCGACGCCTTTCAAATAGCCGCCGAAGTCAATAGCTACGCTATTGACCCGGCTTTTTATGCACCATCCCCCCGCCCCCCTTCCCGAGGAAGGGGGTGACTTTGGTTCGCCGCTTCGCGGCTCAAGGCATGGCCCCTCGCTCACGGACAGGTCGGCGATAGACGGATGCTGCGCCAGCAGCGCCTTGACTGCCCCGGCATCGGGCAGGCGCGGCTGGATGTCGTCGCTGTGAAAGCCCCAGAGCGCGATCAGGCGGCCGATGCCGGGATCGAACAAATGGTCGCCGGCGGCGGCGACGGCTTGTGCCTCACGGATGTAGCCGGCGAATTCGGCCGTGACTTCGTGCGAACGTCCGGCGGCGATCGCCTCGTTCAGGGCCGACAGTTCGGAAGGCTGCCAGGCGTGGTAGGCGCGATGCAGCCGGTCGAATTCCTGCAGCACGCGATTGCCGGCGGCGCGCGCCTGCGCTTCCGGCACGCCGGCGATGGCCAGATCGACGCGGGTGCCGAAGACATAGGATTCCTGCCGCCACGGCTCGGGCTGCCCGCAGGCGGCGAGCAGCGACACCATGGCGAGCAGGCTCAGGAGTCGGAACACTCCCGTTCCAGAGCGTCGACCAGCATGGCGGCGACGTCGAATTTCGTCTGCTGGGCGATCTCGACAAAGCAGGTGGGGCTGGTGACGTTGATCTCGGTGAGGCAATCGCCGATGACGTCAAGGCCGACGATCAGCAGACCGCGCGCCCAGAGAACCGGCGCGAGCGCCTCGGCGATTTCGCGGTCGCGGCCGAGCAGCGGGCGCGCCACGCCCTTGCCGCCGGCGGCGAGGTTGCCGCGCGATTCGCCGGGCTTGGGGATGCGCGCCAGGCAGTAGGGCACGGGCTCGCCGGCGATCAGCAGGATGCGCTTGTCGCCGTGGCTGATGGCCGGCAGGTAGCGCTGGGCCATGATGCTGCGGGCGCCGAAGTTGGTCAGGGTCTCGACGATGACGTTGCGGTTGGAGTCGTCCTTCAAGACGCGGAAGATGCTGCTGCCGCCCATGCCGTCCAGCGGCTTGAGGATGACGTCGCCGAGTTCGTCGATGAAGGCGTGGATGTCGGCAGGGTCGCGGGCGATCAGCGTGGTCGGCACGTACTGCGGAAACTCGGCGATGGCGACTTTTTCGGAATGGTCGCGAATCGAGCGCGGCTTGTTCCAGATGCGCGCGCCCCCGGCTTCGGCGCGCTCCAGCAGCCAGGTGGCGGCGACGTACTCGAAATCGAAGGGCGGATCCTGACGCATCAGCACGGCATCGTAAGCAGTCAGCGGATGCACCGCTTCGGCAACGACGGCGAACCACGCCGTATCGTCAGCGCCGACTTCCAGACGCTGCGCGCGGGCGGCAACGACGCCGTCGCGCCAGGCCAGCGCCGCGCGCTGGATGGCCCAGATCTCGTGACCGCGTTTCGCCGCACAGCGCATCATGGCGACGCTGGAATCCTTGTAGGCCTTGATGCTTTCCAGCGGGTCAACAATGAAGGCGAGCTTCATGCGGCCTCCGCCGGGCCGTCCCAAGGGGGACGCAAGACAATCTCATGGACTGCGCGAAGCGCAGGAACCGTAGTCACCCCCTTTCGCGGAAAGGGGGTTGGGGGGATAGCCATCATGAATCCTGCGGCGCGGCGCGCTC